>CAIMDR010000150.1 GCA_903839795.1 uncultured Methylococcaceae bacterium
GCTGCTAAAAGTTGTTTAAGCGCGACCTTTTAACCCGATTTGTAAAGCGTTTAAGACTTTAATTTAATCACTGAAAACTGGTGAGGTTCCTTTTGGCAACAAAACCGAGAAGTTTTGCGTGGGCGCAATTTTGTAAACGCATGTCATTAACCTGTGTTAACTGCCCCTAAATACCCAGCCAAAAAACTTACACAAGCGTTTTTGCGATAGCCTTTAAAATAACAAATTTGGCATTGGCAGCAACCGCTGTGTGCTTGCCAAACAATCGATTAAGATTAATGTGATAATTTAAATGTCGATTACCAATGATCCATAACTCCCCATTTTTTCTTAATACTTTTCTTGATGCCATAAAAAGACTGTTGGCAATCTGATCACCCACTGTATTCAACTGATGAAAAGGTGGATTACAAAGAATAAGGTCTGCTGAAGCTGATTCAAAATCCGTCAACCCGTCACCGACCCTAAAAGTCGCCGTGCGTTCACGCCCAAAAGCCCGATAAAAGTTTTCTTTAGCGGATGCAACCGCCATAAAAGACTCATCCACAAAATGAATCGTGGCCTCCGGATTTTTCTCGGCCGCCATTAAACCCAGCAAGCCGTTACCGCAACCCAAATCTATAAGGTCACAAGAACCCTGCCGGGTCGGTAGATGCTGGAGAAAAAAGCGCGTGCCAATATCAAGACTATCGCGCGAAAATACATTGGCATGATTACTAATTAAATAATCAGAATCTTCAAGTTGATAACAAACCGGATAAGGACTAACCGGAATGACTAACGCTGGATCAGGTGTTGCAAAAACAAGTCGCGCTTTTTTTCTTGCCAGCGAGGTGGTAGTAGGTCCAACCAAACGCTCCAGCAACTTCCAAACCGAAGACGGCAGTGCTTTTATCATCCCCGCCACAATAACCTTGGTTGAAGGCAGCAAATGCGGATGTAAGCGTATCAATTGATCCTCAAGCAAAGCCAATGTTTTAGGCGCTTTAATCAGAACCCAATCAAACAGTCCTTCCAGCGGCTCAAGACTGTTTATTAATTTAACATCGTGCTCAGGCAAACCGTTTACAACCAGATTAAGGCGTGTCGCCTGTTGCGAAAGATAGGAATCTGATACCGCTTGAGGCCGAAATGCACTGAGTGCAACCGCCAGCGCACCGAAGCTGTCATTCACTATTAAAATGCGGGGGTCCGTCGCAGTCTTAAGATCGTCTGCAAGGGTATTTAGCAAGTATTCATCAGCAGCATCCCAGGCACGCAATAGCTCTAAGGGACGTTTTGGGAGCCGGTTTAATTCAAACTCACCCTGAGCAACCGTCAACCGGTTCTCTGTATTAATAGTCATTAAAAAAATCCAACATCAGGGTTGTTTTAGGCGCGTGACATATATTTTCCGCTCTCGGTATTGACCTTAATCAACTCATCAGTCTCTAAATATTCAGGCACCTGAACCTCAACACCCGTCGCCAAGCGAGCCGTTTTAGTCCGTCCGGAGGCGGTCGCGCCTTTAATGGCAGGTGCCGTTTCTATAATAGCCAAGACGACCGAACTGGGTAATTCAATACCCAACACAGCATCATCAATCAATAAAGCAACGATACCTTCAAGACCTTCACTTAAATAGTTAATTTGGTCGTCCAAGTCCTCACGACTCAAACTGTACTGAGTATAATCTTCCATATTCATAAAAATATAATTATCCCCATCAATATAAGAAAACTGCACCTTGGCTCTTACCAAATCACTGTCTTTAAAAAAATCATCGCCTTTCAGGGATTCGTCCTGTTTTTGTCCGGTTTTAAGATTAGTAAAACGAATTTTATACAAGGTCGATGCCCCCCGCGACGAAGGACTTTTTGCATCAACCTGCTTAACTACATGCGGGATGCCATTAATTTCGACGACCATTCCACGCTTTAAATCACTTGCCTTTGCCACACAACTCTCCTAAAAACGACACAGTCAGCTGTCAAGGTTGACAGCAAATATTTACATAAAAACAAGAGGATCAATCAATCGCTATCCACCAATCTAACCGCTTAGTGAAGCATTATAACGTAGAATAGTTATCGAAAGCCGCCAGAGAAAAACTTATCGGTTCTACCTTGAAAGGTTTTTGTTAATTTAAACCCCGGTTAGGGATTATAATTAGCACCCTAAAGTCTATAATTATTTCCAACGGAAAAGCAATGAACGCCAGCGTAAAATTTTTAACCAGCATCACCTTTATTACCTTGGCGGCGTGTTCAACTCAAGAGGTTAAACACGCAGCAATAACACCTCAAAACAACAACACCAGTACCCCGGACAAATCATCAATAGCAGCGCCTGAAGCCGAAGCACTGTCCGGTCAGAGTCCACCGATGACCATCATGAAGGGCGACAAAAAATTAAGCTTGGTCAGAGTAATGGATGGCGGAATCTGTAAAAATGAGTTTCAGGGCGCAACTGGCGCTTTTCTGCTTTATGCAGATACCAAAGACATAGAGCGCATCAAGCGTGAAAAAGGAGCTGCTGTTTTTAAAACCTTTGAAACTAAAATACAGGATCTTTCCGCTAACGTTTTACAAGAAGCTATTGATAAAACCAATCTTTCAGAAGACCCTTTTGCGTTGGGTGCAGATGAAGCTCAACAAAAACTGGCCGCCCAGTTGATTAACAACTTTCGTAATGCCGCAGTTAGTGCCGTTAAAGCGTTTAAAAAAGAAACCACCTTAACGATTGATATCACCGCCTTTCCTCCTTCCCTTATTTTTTATCAAAAAGGCTGCGAGGCAAATCACGCCGACCAAGAAAAAACAGAGTCAGACAACCAGCTCAATGCCCATTATTAAAGCGGGTTGGTAACGACTCTGACTCAATAGAACACCGATGACACAGATCATACGGATTTCAACGGATTTTATTTTTAGTCGAAAAGACCTTAACTGTTTATAGATACTGTTTTTATGTGATTAAAAAACGTCTCTTATCCGTGTCTCTCAGTCAAATCCGTGTCATCCGTGTTCTATTTTTTAACGGGTAGTTACACCTAATCCGGCAAGCGTATGGCCATAACATCGCATTTTGCATAATGCAGTACACTGTTTGCCGTTGATCCCAGTAATAAAGCCAAACCATGACGACCATGTGAGCCCACTACAATTAAATCAACCTGCTCCTGCTCTGCAATATGAATAATTTCCTGCTTGGGAACCCCCCAAAGCAACCAGCGATTAGCTAAATCAACAGCAAGTTGAGCGCCCAATTGCATTAACTTGGATTTTTCCGCTTCCAGCAACTCATCTGATGAATCCTGGTTTAAAGGAATCACCGTACCGTAGTTGGTATCAGGCATGGGAATATTATCCAAAACGTGAATAATACTTAACTTGGCCTGATAAAGATTAGCCAGAGATCGTGCTTTTTCTGCAACATAAACACCTTGTTCAGAATAATCGACGGCCAGTAAAACGTGTTGATAATCTCTCATTAACCTGTACCTTATTTTGATAATTGATTTTTTGGGTAGCCAATGTCTAAGTCTACCCTATTAAGACAAAAAGCGTCATAGTTAGAACAATAGCCTGCCCGGATGATAAAATACAAACTTTAGTTGAATTTGCCTTTTTATTCCGACTGATTTTTATATCAACCTTCGTCACCTTATTCTCACTCTAATTCAACTGCCTTCATGCAACCTGCATTTATTCATTTAAGACTTCATACCGAATTTTCACTGGTAGATGGCATCGTAAAAATAAAACCCCTCGTTAAGCGCTTGGCCGAATTAAATATGCCGGCGGTTGGGGTTACTGATCACGCCAACCTGTTCTCGCTGGTCAAGTTTTACAAGGCCGCCTTGGGGCAAGGCATAAAGGCCGTAGCCGGTGCTGATGTCTTGATTTTTAATCCTGAAGACCCTGCTACGCCTTATCGCATGACCTTGCTGGTCAATAATCACAGCGGTTACATCACCCTGACCGAACTGATTTCAAAAGCGTATCAGGAAGGGCAGCATCAAGGTATACCGATGCTGAGGCAAGAATGGCTGAAAGCCAATCACCAAGGTTTAATTGCCTTGTCTGGCGGAATGAGCGGCGATATAGGCAAGGCCTTACTGGCAGAAAATCATGAAGAAGCCAAGCGTCTGGCAAGGCAATGGGGTGCGTTATTTGAGCAAAGCTTTTATCTGGAATTAATTCGCGTTGGCAAACCCGATGAAGAGCGTTACATTGCCGCCGCTGTTGAACTGGCGCTGGCAACCGATTTACCTGTCGTTGCCACCAATGATGTGCGCTTTATTTATCAAAAAGATTTTGCCGCCCATGAAGTACGGGTCTGCATTAATCAAGGCCGCGTATTGGATGATTCACGACGACCCAAAGATTACACCGACCAACAATATTTACGCAGTACCGAAGAAATGCTGGCCTTGTTTGCCGACATTCCCGAAGCGTTGGCAAATACCGTAGAAATTGCCAAACGCTGTAACTTAAAACTGACCTTGGGCGAAAACTTTCTGCCCGATTTTCCGGTGCCTGAAGGCATGAATCTGGGCGAGTTTATGGCCGAAGAGTCCATGAAAGGCTTGGAAGAACGTTTACTGCATTATCCGGCAGTGGGCAAAGGCACGGATGAAGAAAACCGGCGGGTTTACTATGAGCGTCTGGATTTTGAGTTAAAAATGATCACCCAAATGGGTTTCCCCGGTTATTTTATGATTGTTGCCGACTTTATCCAGTGGGCAAAAAACAATCTTATTCCCGTCGGGCCGGGGCGGGGTTCCGGTGCCGGCTCATTGGTTGCTTATGCCTTAAAGATTACCGATCTTGATCCCATTGAATTCGACCTCCTGTTTGAGCGCTTCTTAAATCCGGAGCGGGTTTCCATGCCTGACTTTGACGTGGATTTTTGTATGGATAGACGCGACGAAGTGATTGACTATGTCGCCCGCCATTATGGCCGGGATCATGTCGCGCAAATCATCACCTACGGCTCAATGGCCGCCAAAGCGGTTATTCGTGATGTTGGTCGTGTTCTGGATTTTGCTTACGGCTTTGTCGATCGCTTGGCCAAGCTGATTCCGTTTGAAATCGGTATGACTTTAACCAAAGCCTTACAAGACAGCCCCGATCTTAAACAGCTTTATGACACCGAAGAAGAAGTCAAAAGCCTGATTGATATGGCACTGTCGCTGGAAGGCACAGTAAGAAATGCCGGTAAACATGCGGGCGGCGTGGTGATATCACCGACCAAACTAACCGATTTTACACCGCTGTATTGCGACCAGGAAGGTAATAATCTCGTTACCCAGTTTGACAAAGATGATGTAGAAGCTGTCGGCCTGGTCAAGTTTGACTTTTTGGGTCTGCGCACACTGACCATTATTGATTGGGCCTTGCAGGACATTAATGCCAAGCATAAACACTTGGGCATGCCGCTGGTTGATATAACCACTATCCCCCGTGATGACCCGGACTCTTACAAGCTGTTGACCAACGCCCAAACCACCGCCGTATTTCAGTTGGAATCTCGCGGCATGAAGGAGCTGATTAAAAAGCTGAAACCCGACTGCTTTGACGATATTATCGCGTTGGTGGCGCTGTTTCGTCCGGGGCCACTGGAATCGGGCATGGTGGATGATTACATTAATGTTAAACATGGCGCAAAGGCCGAGTATGCACATCCCTTGCTGGTGCCTATTTTAAAGCCGACCAACGGCGTTATTTTGTATCAGGAACAGGTCATGCAAATCGCCCGTGAATTGGCGCTTTATACACTGGGCGGCGCGGATATGTTGCGTCGCGCCATGGGTAAAAAGAAAGCCGAAGAAATGGCGAAAGAGCGGGAAAAGTTTACCACCGGCGCTGTAGAAAATCAGGTCGATGAACCGATAGCAACGTATGTTTTCGATTTAATGGAAAAATTTGCCGGCTATGGTTTTAACAAATCCCATTCGGCCGCTTATGCACTGGTTGCTTATCAAACGGCTTGGTTAAAAGCCCATTTTCCTGCCGAATTTATGGCGGCTGTTTTGTCAGCCGATATGGATAATACCGATAAGGTCGTCGTATTGATAGAAGAATGCCGGCAAATGAAGCTAACCATTCTTCCGCCCACCCTTAACGTATCCAACTATCGCTTTGCCGTTAATGACAAGAATCGTATTGTTTATGGCTTGGGCGCCATCAAGGGTGTGGGACAAGCCGCGATTGAAGACATGCTGAAAGAACGGGAGAACAATGGCCCGTTTTCAGGTTTATATGATTTATGCAAACGGGTCGATTTACGAAAATTTAATCGACGAGTCTTGGACGCCTTAATTCGCGCCGGTGCTTTTGATGAATTTGATGACAATAGAGCTCGTCATTTGGCCGAATTACCCACCGCATTACGGGTTGCCGAGCAGCACGGAAAAATGGCACAAACCGGACAAAATGACCTGTTCTCGCTGCCTGGCTCCGATTCGGAAACGGAAAATAACAATAATAATGCAGCCGATAATACTGACGCCTATTCCACAATAGTTGAACCTTGGTCAGACAACGAACGACTGGCGGCAGAAAAGCAAACCTTGGGTCTGTTTTTAACAGGGCATCCCATCGACCAATATGAACCCGAATTAAAAAACTTTACCCACGGAAAAATAGGCGCTTTGCAGGTATCTCGCGGTAGCGTGGAAGCACGGATTGCAGGCTTGGTGGTAGAAGTCCGCACCCGTCAAACCAAACAGGGAAAAACCATGGGCTTTGCCATCCTGGATGACAAAACCGGCCGACTTGAATGTGCTGTTTTTGGTGAGGTTTATGATAAATATAAGGGCTTATTTACCCGCGATAATCTTTTGATTGCGGAAGGGGCTTTGGGTGTTGATAATTTTTCGGGTGGGTTGCGCTTAACGGTAGAAAAATTATACGACATGGATCAGGCAAGAGAGAGCTTCTCAAGAGGTCTTAAGCTAACCTGGAATGCCGCAGAAGACCCGCAGGAAACGACCCCTTATATTGAAAAATTAAGCGCCGTACTTGCGCCTTTTAAAGGGGGTAGTTGCCCTGTCAGCATCAGCTATACCTCAGCGTATGCACAAGCCGCTGTTCAACTCGGTGATGAATGGCGAATACATCCAACGGATGAACTGATTTCGCGCTTAAAATCGTTATTTGGGGCATCGGCGGTAGAAGTCAGATATCGGTAAAGTTAGTTACCCCTCTATACATTTTCAGATAAATAATTTCTATGTCGACAGATACCATCCCTTCAAGGGATTTTATCTGTATGAGCTTACAGCAAAGCAAATTGGAAATTTAATTTCTGAAAGACTATAGCTAATCATCATATCCATACTGTGATGGCGCAATGCCAACTTTATCGACCAAAGTTGGAGCTATATTATCGGTTTCATTTTTATCACGTATTTCCTCAACTTCCACTGTGTGAACCAATTGATCACCAAAATCAAACATATAAAAAATGATGAGGACTCTGTCAGTGTTAAATCCCTAATTTCAGTTGCCCTTGCTGACTTTGGTTGTATGCCTATTCCTCCTCTTAATTATCCCAATTAAAAGTATCCTGAATAGCCTGGTGAAAATGACTCAACATCCTTAAAATTGCTGCGTAACAACAAGAAATAATGTAGAAATAGAAAATTTACATTTAATTTATCTTTCACGCAAAAAGATGTGTCAATTGGATTGAAATTATCTTCCACCCAAACTACAGCACCAGCTGTTCCTTTTTTAGCAACTACAATCCCCTGCCCTTTAACCAAATATTCATTAAATAAAAACCGTCCCAGCTTTCCCAAAACCGCTAATGAGGTGATGCTTTTAAGTGAATGGTTTAAACTCAAATCGCTTTAAGTAATTCCCCCGCTTTGAAAAATAGAAGTTAGGGGCGATTTTTAAAATAAATGTTCCTTTTTAAAAAAGAGCGGGATTACATACACAGTCTTTGCTGGTGTTGATCCTGTATAATTTCGGGTCATAACCGGAATTATCCGATGACACTTCAAACGCAAACTATCATGGGTATTATAAAAAAACTTGCTTCTCAAACGGCTATCTACGGCATTAGCAGTATCTTTGGTCGGTTTCTCAATTACCTGTTGGTACCACTGTATACCTATTATTTTTCGGCGGCAGAATACGGCGTAGTCTCAGAGTTTTATGCTTATGCCGGATTCTTTTCAGTGTTACTGTTATTTGGCTTTGAGACAGGCTATTTTCGGTTTCGAGATAAGGAACATTCGGGCAGGGATGTTGCTTATTCGACGGCGCTAATTTTTGTTGTTCTGGTCAATGTAGGTTTTTTTCTGACCATATTACTGATTAATTCAAGGCTTTCATCAGCGCTAAATTACGCTAATCACCCCGAGTATGTATTGTGTTTTACCTTGATTTTAACCTTGGATGCAATTGCCTCTATTCCGTTCGCAAGGTTACGTGCCGAAGACAAGGCTTTTCGTTTTGCCGGCATCAAGATAACAGAGATAGGGATAACCGTACTGCTCAGCCTGTTTTTTATTATTTATTGTCCCAAGGTTTATGCGGAAAATCCGCACTCATGGCTAAGTAAGCTATACAATCCAGCGATTGGTATTGGTTATATTTTTATCGCTAATCTGATTGCCAGCGTTTTTAAATTTTTGTTATTGACGCCCCAGTTAAAGGGTTTGGCTTGGGGGTTTGACCGGGTGCTGTTTGGACGAATGATTCGCTACTCACTACCGATGGTAGTGATAGGTTTCGCCGGGATTATCAATGAAATGCTGGATCGTGCCTTGCTAAAATACTTGCTGCCTTATGATGCTCAGACCAATATGAAAATGCTGGGTATTTATAGCGCTTGTTACAAACTGTCTATTTTGATGTCTTTATTTATTCAGGCGTTTCGGTATGCGGCAGAACCTTTTTTCTTTGCCTATTCAGGCAACAGCGATGCTCGAATTGTTTACGCTAAAGTGCTTAAGTTTTTTGTTATTTTCTGCGTGTTTATCTTTTTATTGGTCACATTGTTTATCGATTTCTTTAAGTATTTTCTGGGTGATGAGTTCCGTGCCGGACTTGAAGTCGTGCCGATTTTATTACTGGCTAATTTGTTTTTGGGTATCTATGTCAATTTGTCGATCTGGTACAAACTCACTGACAGAACCTTGATGGGGGCTTTTGTGTCTTTTTCGGGTGCCGTGCTGACCATTGTGCTTAATATTTGGTGGATACCGTTACTGGGTTATGTCGGTTCAGCTTGGGCCACACTGGCCTGTTATGCCAGTATGGCGCTGGTGTCTTATTTGCTGGGACGGCATTATTATCCCGTTGCTTACGATGTTAAACGGGTACTGGGTTATATAACCTTGGGCGTGGGTTTGTATTTTGCCAAGGAACAGTTACCTGCTGGTACTGGCTTGCAACAACCGTGGTTATTGTCGCTTGAATTAATGTCGTTTTATCTGTTGGTGATGGTGCTTTTTGAGAGGCGGCAGCTTGTATCGGTAAAAGAGTAATCGTTGTCATCTTATTGACGTTATTTTCAATTAAAATACGGCGTGTTCTTTTTAAGCCATTACTCATAACCTATGCCAAATAACCTGCAAGTGCGTGCACGCTTCATTGGTGGTCTTTTTTTACTATTGCTGGGGGGTTGGGTTTTACACAGCTTTCTCGCCTTGTTGGTTTGGGCTGTGGTACTGGCAGTATCTACCTGGCCCGTTTATCAACGGTTATTGGCTTCCAATGAGCTACATGGAAAAATGACCGGGGTGGCTTTGGGACTGACTTTGCTGCTGGGTGTGATTGTTTTGGCACCCGTGGGCTACGGTTTAAGCCGGTTGTTACAGGAAGCGCAAGCACTGGGTAAATTGCTAACTGATGCGCAAAGTGTGGGCATTCCACCACCGGCCTGGCTGCAAAACCTGCCAATAATAGGTGACTGGTCTAAAGCGTATTGGATGACTGTGTTGGGCAGTTCAGAAGCCGCCAATGAGTCGCTGCACTGGTTGGGAACGGGTGGGGCGGTTTCCTATACCAAAGACTTTGCAGGCCAACTTTTACATCGTTTCTTTGGTTTTCTAATCATTCTTTTAGCGCTGCTTTTTGTTTATCAACATGGCGATAGCTTGGGGCGACAAGTGTTGGCGACCAGTCGCAAGTTGTTCGGTGAAAAGGGCTTTCGCTATACAGTGCATGCCACCACGGCAGTGCGTGCCACGGTTAACGGAATGATGTTGATTGGCTTGGCTAAAGGCTTGTTGTTGGGAGTCGCTTATGCGTTTGTCGGTTTAAGTAATCCCGCCATATTGGGCGCACTAACGGGCGTTTTTGCCATGATTCCCTTTGCGGCCAAACTTATCTTTGGTGCTTGTTCCTTGGTGTTGGTTGCACAGGGACATATTGCCGAAGGCGCTGGATTGTTTGTGTACGGTATGATTCTTACCCTGATTGCCGATAATTATGTACGTCCTGCGTTAATCGGTGGTGCAGTTAAGTTGCCTTTTATCTGGACGCTATTGGGTATTTTTGGCGGTATGGAGACTTTTGGTTTGCTGGGATTATTTTTGGGACCTACGCTGATGGCGGTATTGATGTCGATCTGGCGAGACTGGATTGATGATATGAGCAAGCCACAGACGCCATTTTCAGGAGAAAGCTAGATGAGGCAGAAAATAAAGTGGCTCATTAAATACAGTATAAATTTATTAAGTCAGCCATAAATAACAGGCAATAAAAAGCCCGCATAAAGCGGGCGTGTTGAGTTTTATTATTTTTATTATTTAAGCGGTTACTTGAACAGCTCAACTCAATCAGTGTTACTCTCTTTTATTATTATTATTATTTGTGCGCCCGTTAAGGCTTTCCCCCCCCTCTTTTAACCGGTTGTTAAACCAGCCTAGCCCCGTAAAGCTGGCGTATTTTATATCTAATAAATTGCCAGCGTCCACAAAAAAAAAGGGTTTTTATTGAAAAAATAGTGAAATCTTAAAATAGCTAATAAAAACAGTTAATTATAATTATTTAGCGATTGCTAATGTACAAAATATCTGGCACTGGGTGCTTTTTTGAAAGGCAAGCTATTTTGTTCCTTAGCGGTTACGCTTTGCTTCTTGTTCTTGATTAAAGAAAAAGTGGAGGCGTTCACTCAAGATCGAAGATAACTGAAAATTGAGTCCTTTTGATTCTTGAGCCAGTTTTATTTGCAAAATAGCATCTTTGGTTTGCCCCATTGCATAGTAGTATTCTGCAAGATAGCGGTGAGATTCAGCGGGTTGATTCAAGTCGCTGTAAGCTTGTGCCAATAGTTCCCAATAAACTGGCAGGCGCTGTATTTGAGAATTTAACGATAATAAATTGTTTCGCGCCAGATCCGCTTTTTCTGTTTTTAATAAAGACGCAATATAATCAAGTTTAATGGCGTCATTATCAGGAAATTGTTCAGTCAGTTTTTTATAGCGATTAACGGCCAGTGGGTAATTACGTGTGTCCAAAGCCGTGCGGGCAAGTGCGATTGCGTATTGAGGTTGTTCTGGATAGTCGTGTATTAAGGTTTGGAAAATGCCTTCAGCTTCTTTAAATTTCTCCGCTTTAAGTGCGATTAAGCCCATGCCGTAACGGGCAACTGTTCGTTGCTCAATAGTACCTTGCGTGAGTCGGGACTGAAAATATTCAGTGGCTGCGGCAGTATTTGCATCTGATAAAACGCGTATTTTTGCTTTGGTTAATTGATAGCCCAACGAATCAGGATATTGTTTATAAGGATAGGTTTCTGCACGACCGCGCGTGTCGGAAATACGCGATGCGGTCACCGGGTGAGTCCGTAAAAATTCAGGTACCGCCTGTCCGTAATAACGGGTTGCTTGTTGTAAGCGTTCAAAAAATATTGGCATACTGCGCGGATCGTATCGGGAGGCGGCCAAGGTTTGCATGCCGACACGATCGGCTTCTTCTTCATTTTCTCGGGTAAAATTAATTTGAAACTGGACGTTACCGGCCATAATGGCCATGATAGCGGCTTGTCCCATGGCCGGCGATTGTGTGCCTAATAAAATGGCAGCCAGCATTCCAGCCGCCGAGGGAATAGATAAGCGACCAGCGGCTTCTGCTGCTCGGAATAAATGGCGCTGAGTAACGTGTGCAATTTCATGCCCCATAACGGAGGCCAATTCACTTTCGCCTTCGGTCATTAAAATTAATCCGGAGTTAACGCCAATATAACCACCGGGACCGGCGAAGGCGTTAATATCATTTTCCATGACCACAAAAAAATGGAAGGGATGTCCAGGAGCATCACTATTCGCGGCCAGTTTTTGACCTATTGACTGAATGTACTCTTGAATCTCGGCATCCTGATTAATGGTGATCTGTGAGTGCAGGCTTCTAAAAAAAGCTTCGCCAAATTCTTTTTCTTCAGCGGGTGAAATCAGGGTGCCGGAAGAATCACCCATATCAGGCAATTCGATTTTTTTAATCTCAGACGGTTGCTGTGCAGGCGAGCTTGCCTCTTGATCGCCAGTGATATCGGGTTGTGGCGCTGGCAAGCTTTTGTGGGTAACGATAACCCGTTGCTCATTAGCGTGCTGTGGCAAAGAAAAAAGGGCAAGGCTTAATGCCAGTGTGATAGCAGTGGGTTTAAACATGAGGTCTCAGGGGGGTTACAATAAGTGTGCAACTAAATCAGCAGGAAATTAGTTAATCATAATAGAATATCAGCTGTTTATTATAAAACATCTCACCTAACTATAACCTAAGAAATACAGTTACAAAATGAAATTTGCCATTCAAGTTAATACAAGTCCCTATCATTCAAATGCCGGACAGACTGCTTATCAGTTTATTAAGGCCGCTTTGGCGCTGGGTCATGAGGTTTTTCGGGTGTTTTTTTATCACGATGGCGTTTATCATGCTTTTAAATACGCAACGCCGCCTGATGATGAATTGCAAATTACTGCACAATGGAGTGACTTGGCGAGGCGTCATCAAATTGATTTAGTGGTGTGTATTTCGGCTGCTCAACGGCGCGGATTGCTATGTGCCGATGAAGCCAAAAGACAAGGTAAACAGGATGATGATCTGGCCGAGGGTTTTCGGATTTCCGGTTTGGGGCAACTGATTGAAGCTACGCTTGAAGCGGATCGGTTTATCGTATTTGGATGAGGGATATGAAAAGTTATTTATTTGTATTACGTAAACCGGCCCACAGTGGCGCGTATGTTCAGGAAATGCTGGATATTATTTTAACCACGGCGGCTTTTGATCAGTCAGTTAGTATTTTATTGCTGGATGATGGCGTGTTTCAGTTAAAAAAAAATCAACATCCAGAAAATACTGGCATGAAAGATACGGTCGCTATTTTTAATGCCCTGGAAATTTATGAGGTTAAGGACATTGTCATCGAAGTGGAGTCTTTGCAGGAACGCGGCTTAAATCCGGAGGATTTGTGTTTGCCGGTTCAGGCGGTTTATAGAAAAGACATTGCCGGATTAATGAAACGGTTTGATGTGGTTTTTGCGGGATAACGGGTCATGTCTTTCGCAAACTTAAAGATATTAATTCACCACGAAGACACGAAGTTCACGAAGAAAAACCAAAGCAAAATCTTCGTGTCTTCGTGGTGAAATGTCTTAACTTAATGTCTATGGGGTAGGGTGCGCATCGCGCACCACAACCATGCCAGAGACATAAACCCAATAGGCACCCGATAGAAAAAAATAATAGATTTTAGTGCAAATAAAACCGTCGAGTGGATGCGATTTTAGGTGCGCGATGCGCACCCTACCAATCTATTAATCTGTAGTGGTTTCTTTAGCTCGCCTAAAATGGGTGGTTCTGTTAACGTCAAACTAATCCTGATCAACAAAGATAAACTGGTCTGTGGCAAAGCCCATTTTTTTTGCTTTTTCAATTAACGCATCAAGGGTTTCTTTTGGCAGTTGTTTGGTTCTTGATAATATCCAAAAATAAGATTTATCAGGGCCGGTGACCATCGAATAGGTGTAGTCTTTTTTATCCAGATCGATGATGTTATAGCCACCATAAAACGGGCCGAAGAAAGAAACTTTTAAATGGCCTTTGTCGGGTTGTTCTACAAAATAGGCTTTGCCTTCAGCCTGTTCCCATTTGCCATCGGCTTGATTCCAACCTTTGTTAAGCACTTTCACGCCGCCGTCCTCTGTTAACGAGTAAGTGGCAGAGATGTTATTCAGGCCCCTTTCAAAACGATGATCCAGTCGTGCTATCTCGTACCAAGTGCCGATATAACGGTTAACCTCAAAGCCATCAATTACGGTTAAGCCATCAGGTGTTCCGGTACACGCTGATAATAATACGAAAATAAAAATTAGTAGTCTTTTCATAATTTCAAAGCAATTAAAAGGTAATAATAAGGTAACCCGACAAAAATAGTCTTTGCAAAAGTGGCCACAGATTGATGGATTATTTATTGTTAGGTTAGCTAAATAATAATTATAACGCCAAGTAAAAATGATCGTAAAAAACTTAGCTTTCTCTGAGAGGTTACAAAGGGCGTAATTATTCACCTCCCCCATAGAAAAAGGGAGATTGAGGGGGATTTATCTAATTAAATCTCCCCTAACCCCTCTTTTTCAAAGAGGGGGACTGAAGACTTACCAAAGGGCTTATTAAATTACTAAGCGTGCATTGCTGCTCAGGCTTTAACGTTTATAGGCTGACTATAAAAACTGTTTAAAATTTTATAAAAATTTATTGGCTTCTTCATGGGCTCTGGTTTTTTCTATATTAACCATGATGCCAAAGAAAATATGCGATAGTCCGGTATAAAGAAAAAACAGGGGGAAATTTTCATCAATTTCTATCGTATTAATTTCACCGTAAAATTCCATCGATCCAATCATTAAAATCAGGAAAAAACCCACAAGAATCATTACCTGAAAATTTTTCCTAAAAAAACAATACACTAAAATAACAATTTCTGTCATAGCCAGATAGACCATTATCATGCGCAAATTATTGTCCAGTGCGCCATAAAGATCCTCGTTAAAATCAAAAATAGAGTAGCTTCCCTGTACTGATAACAAACCACCGGCTATTAACACGATTGCTGAAATATAGAAGTTAATTTCAAGGAGAAATTTTATGCTTTTCATACTGTTAGTTGCCATACAATTTACCATTCTTCTGCTTTGCTAATGTTAAACACAAAAAAAGACCCTCCCTTACACAGCATGGGAGGGTTTATAGAGGAGGACGTTGAGTATGATCTTAAATCAAATATTTAGAGTTAAGACGTTATACAAATTCCGGTACATCGCTAAAATTTTTAAGCAGTTAAGATCTTGTTGTCTAACTTACTCGCCAAAAGTCGTTTTGTCAAACTATAGCTGTACAAAACATGTACAATATTTGATTTATGAATAAGATTGCCGAGTTTCCATGCAAATTACAGGGCTAATCTATTGATAAATTGCTGGTCTGGATAAAATATTCACTGGTTTATTAGCAGCTTTAATGTCAGTATTAAAAAAAGTAGCTTCAGAAATAATTGAGGTGTTGAAATGTGTTTAATGTCGATGAGGAGGGTGAAATGAAAATACTTATTACTGGCGGTACGGGCTTTATTGGTCGTGCATTGACCCAAAGCTTAACAGCTCAGGGCTATGACGTTACCGTGTTAAGCCGCAATCTTGATGCGGTAGAGAAAATAGGTGTGCCTGGTGTTAAGGTACTAAATAACCTCGATCAGCTTAAACCGGAAGATAGTTATCAGATTATTATCAATCTTGCCGGAGCACCTATTTTTGATGCCCGCTGGAGCGATGCCCGTAAACAGGTTATCCGTGATAGTCGAATTAATCTGACCAGGCAATTGGTTACCTGTATGGCTGCGATGACCGTTAAACCTGAGCTTTTAATCAGTGGCTCTGCTATCGGTTATTATGGCGATCAAGGTGATGCCGTGTTAACCGAACAATCAACAACTCGCACTGATTTTTCGCAACAACTTTGTGTTGATTGGGAAAATGAGGCAAAAAAAGCCGAACAATTTGGTATCAGAGTGTGCTTGATCAGAACCGGTTTGGTGCTGGGTGATGGCGGTGGATTGCTGCAACGTATGTTACTGCCTTTTAAATTGGGCTTGGGTGGACGCTTGGGTAATGGTCAGCAATGGATGTCATGGATTCATCGGCAGGACTGGATTGCAATTGCCCTCAGAATGATAACCGATTTATCCATGCACGGTGCGTATAATGCAACCGCGCCAAATCCTGTCACCAATAACGAATTTACCAGCACACTGGCACAGGGTTTAAAACGTCCGGCATTACTTCCTGTTCCGGCTTGTTTGTTAAAAATGTTGCTGGGTGAAATGTCAGGGCTGGTTTTAGGTAGTCAGCGTGTAGTGCCGGAACGCTTGCAGTCTGAGGGGTTTACCTTTCAATATACTGATCTTTCCAGTGCCTTAACCGAGGTGCTAAGTCATCCATGAATAAACAGGCCAGTCATCAAATAAATCCGGAAAAGTTATTATTAAGCAAATGGACTGCGGTAAAGCCCGTTAATAAAGAGAAGCATTTTTTAGTGACACAGCTTATTAGAGACGAACAGGAAATAGTCGTTGCCTGCGTGCTTGAAGCGGTTATTAATCACCGCGAAAACGAACTTGACTGGCACGTATTAAAAGACGCATCTATTTGGTTGCCGGGGTGGCTTTAACAACGAATTGGGTTTAGTGAAAAGTTAATCTGGTTAGCAAGATGCTTCAGCTAGTGATACAACCCCGTCATACCGGCATCCATGCCGGTATGACGGCGAAGGCTGAAGCATCTTGCTAATCAGGAAAGTTAATTCGATTCCCGTGCGTTAATCTCAGTCAGGTTGTATTAGTAAAGTGCTATCATGGCAATTAAATTGTATCTTGTTGGCGTTATATTTTACAATTTAAAGGGATATACAAGTTAACGGAGTGATTTATCCATTGCAGGATATAAAAAATCATTCTTTTGTAATGATACCTATAATAATATTTTGGAGGATAGTATGTTTAAAATTCGTTCACTGGTAACAGCACTGGCGCTGGTAAGTTCCATTTCGGTAGCTTCCGCGTGGGAAGCTTTGCCCACTGTAGCGCCTGCACCATCTGATAACCCTACCACTGAAGAAAAAGTTGAGCTGGGAAAAATGTTATATCATGACCCCCGCTTGTCTTCTACCGGTACGGTTTCTTGTGCTTCTTGCCATAACACCATGTTGGGCGGCGAAGATAACAGACCCAACTCAATGGGTGTTAATGGTCAGACTGGTGGTCGTAGTGCGCCAACAGTCTGGAATTCTGCGTTTAATACCGTGCAATTTTGGGATGGACGGGCGGCCAGTCTTGAAGCACAGGCAGCAGGCCCAGTGACTAATGCCATTGAAATGGGCATGAAAAGCTGGGATGACGTAGTGGCTCGCTTGAAGTCAATTGAAGGTTATCAAGTAGCTTTTGAGCAAGCCTTTGGTGAAGACGCTATTTCTAAAGACAATGCCACTAAAGCCATTGCCGCTTACGAAAGAACCTTAATTACACCCCATAGCCCTTATGATAAGTACGTTGCCGGTGATAAATCAGCGTTAACCATACAACAAGTGCGTGGCATGAACAAGGTTGCAGAGTTGGGCTGTACAAGTTGCCATAGTGGTCCTGCGTTTAATGGTCCTGGCATGTTTCAGCCATTTCCTGTGCATAGCAATGCGTTTTATGCCGCAAAATACCACTTTAAAGATGATAAGGGTTTGGCCGAAGTAACCAAAAAATCAGATGATGAGCATTTGTGGAAAGTACCCACTTTACGCAATATTGCATTGACTGCACCTTATTTTCATAATGGTGCTGCCAAGACTCTGGATGAAGCAGTAACCATCATGGCAAAAACACAGCTAGATAAAGAATTATCCAAAACAGAAGTTGCCGATATTGTTGCGTTTCTTAATGGCTTGACCGGTGAATTTCCTAAACAAAAAATGCCTGTTTTACCAGCAACACCCGGTACCACTTTTAACTAAATAACAGGGTAGAGGCACGAGTAATCGCGTATAAAACGGCGGCCTTGGTCGCCGTTTTTGTTTGTGGGTTTTAAAGTTGCAGCGGGATACGACGGCATGGACAGCTAGTTGGGACAGCAAACTTTGCATTGACCAGTCATGGTCGCACCTAATAACGCAGTGTTCGAAGCGTGTGGAGACGATTAAGTGGGGGAGTTGTTTATTGCAGAGTGGCCTAAATTGTACAAGGGGTTACCATTTTTTACTTAATACAGTCATCAAATGGTACCGGTCAATCTGTACGGCCCCGGCGATAACTTCAACCCGGCCTCTTCGCACGTCATCCCGGCCC
>CAIMDR010000151.1 GCA_903839795.1 uncultured Methylococcaceae bacterium
AGCAGTAAGCATAAAATAGAGAAAAAAATTAACTTGTTGAAAAATATAGCAATAAAAATAATACAATATTGTAAATAGGGGGTGCGGAATGTCGGTTATAAACAAAGGCAATCAATAATAACAAAGCCGTCAGTATTGCAAAGTTAATGCCGCGATAGGTGGGTAAGATAAAGATGCGCCGATGCGTTAATGTTATCGGTTCATCGGTCGCTTTCTCGCCGCTAATAAAACGGCTAAGCCGGAAGCGTTCTTTTAAAGACAAAGCATTCAATGGACGGGCACTTTGGCTAGAATGGGCGCGACGATGGCCGCTGAATCATTGTTGCCTGACCTTAACCGGTGTCCGGCAACAGCCGCCAACACGGCTTGCAAATCCTCTGGAATAACGGCATCACGCTGATCCATAAATGCCCAGGCTTTGGCCGCGTTAAGCAAGGCCAACCCGGCGCGGGGTGAAAGGCCGTAATGATAGTCTGATGACTCCCGCGTAAAGTTAATGATGGCCTGGCAATAATCCAACACGGCGTCGGATACATAAACGCCGGTCGCTGCATCCTGCATCTTTAGCAGTTGTTCTGGCGGCAATTTTACCGGCAGCGATTCTATCAACGTATGTCGATTTTGCCCCTTAAGCAAGTCTCTTTCGGCATTGTAATCTGGATAACCCAATTCAAGACGCATTAAAAATCGGTCTAATTGCGACTCCGGCAAAGGAAATGTGCCTATTTGATGGGACGGGTTTTGGGTCGCGATAACAAAAAAAGGATTAGGCAACGGGTAGGTTTTGCCTTCAACAGAAATAGTGTGCTCTTCCATGGCTTCTAAAAGCGCACTTTGTGCTTTGGGAGACGCGCGATTAATTTCATCTGCTAAGACCATTTGATTAAAAATGGGGCCGGGATGGAATTTAAACGTGAGGTTTTTAGCATCAAAAATGGACGCGCCGATAATGTCTGCCGGTAAAATATCACTGGTAAATTGAATCCTTTGATACTTTAAGCCCAGTAGTTTGGCTAACGTAAACGCTAACGTTGTTTTGCCTACACCGGGAATATCTTCTATCAGTAAATGTCCACGCGCAATCAGACAGCATAGGGCAAGACGAATTTTATGCGTTTTACCCAGAATGATTTGATTGGCGGCATCCAATAGATGATGTGTGTCATTTTGCATAAGGAGTGATAGGATATCGAAAGTTATTGTGCTTCAGCTTGGTTTAAAAGCCGGATGCAAAGCTTAAGAGTGACTCCATTTTACAAAAAGAGCAATAGTCTTATGAATGAATATGAAGAAGTCCGCAACCATTTAGTCGCCATGCTGGGAGATTTGAATCTTAGATTATCCAGAATTACTGATAATGTCAGGCATTCTGACACGCCTTTAGAAAAAGATTTTGCGGAGCAGGCAACGCAAAACGAGAATAATGAGGTGATGGATTACTTGGGTAATTCAGCCCGAACAGAAATAGACTTGATCAATCAGGCGATTGCCAAAATAGACAGCGGCCACTACGGTATTTGTCAGGTTTGCGATGAGCCGATTAATAAAGAGCGTTTAAAAGCCATGCCTCATTCTGTTATGTGTGTTAAATGTGCCAGTAAAGCGGGGCATTAACATCCCAAAGTTTGATTTTAACAATCAAGCCTATTTGTTGTATTATGCGAAAACTTTTACGCGCCCGTGTAAGTATTCAGTCCCCCTCTTTGAAAAAGAGGGGTTAGGGGAGATTTTATTAGATAAATCCCCCTCAATCCCCCTTTTTCAAAGGGGGAGGTGAATAATTACGCGCCCGTTAATAACCTGTTTAAGCCCCTGATAAGGAATCTCTTAAATTGTGCCAGAGATAATGTGAAGAGAAACCTATGCTAAAAATATTTTTACGCCGGCTACTGATTTTGTTGTACAAAGTCGAGGTTACCGGTCTGGATAATTACGCTAAAGCCGGAAAACGGGTGTTGATTATAACGAATCACACCTCTTTTTTGGACCCTTTGCTACTGGGTGTGTTTTTACCCGATGACATAACGTTTGCCATTAATACGCAGGTTTCTCAACGCTGGTGGTTAAAACCTTTTTTGAGGTTGTCGAAAGTATTCCCGATGGATCCCACGCATCCGTTATCTTTAAAAGATTTGATTCATTATCTTGAAAATGACACCAAAACCGTTATTTTTCCGGAAGGTCGAATTACGGTAACCGGCTCATTAATGAAAATTTATGACGGTACGGGCATGGTCGCCGACAAATCCAATGCTACCATTTTGCCAGTTCGCATATCGGGTGCGCAATATACGCATTTTTCAAAGTTACACCGAATCGTTCGTTTACGTTTATTTCCTAAAATAACCATTCAAATTTTACCGCCTACGCATATTTCTGCACCCAAAAACCTCAGGGGCAAGGCCCGTCGTACTTACTGTGGTCACTTGTTGGCGGATATTATGACTAACATGATGTTTGCCACCGCAACTTACCGACAAACCATTTTTGCCAGTTTACTTGAGGCACGCAAGGTACATGGAGGCCCGCATAAAATAGCTGAAGACCTGGATCGCACCCTGTTGTCTTATGATGATTTAATCACGCGTAGCATTGCCATCGGTCATGCCTTAAAAAACATCACGGCAATCGGTGAAAATGTGGGCGTTTTTCTGCCCAATTCCAGCAAAACCCTCATGACTGTCTTGGGCTTGCAGTTGTACGGTCGTGTACCCGCCATGTTAAATTATACAATGGGTTCAGAAGGAATGCCGTCTGCCTGTAAAATCGCTCAAGTTAACACCGTATTAACGTCTCGCCGCTTTATAGAATTAGGTCATTTTAGTGACGAAGCTGACCAGTTAAGCAAGCAGTGTACCTTAGTCTATTTGGAAGATTTGGCTAAAAATATTTCTGCGCTGGACAAGTTAACTGCGCTGATAAAAAGCAAAACAACGGATTTTTGGTATAACGATAAACAATTTAACCCGGATAGTCCGGCTGTGGTTTTATTTACCTCGGGGTCGGAAGGCACTCCCAAAGGTGTCGTGCTTTCCCATGCCAACATTATAGGCAATCTAAAACAATTGGAAGCCTGCATCAGCTTTAATGCCAAGGATATAGTGCTCAATTTTTTGCCGATGTTTCATTCTTTTGGTTTTACGGTGGGTACTGTGCTACCGATAATTAGCGGTATGAAAACTTTTTTTTATCCAACACCCCTGCATTATAGCGTTATCCCTGAAATTGCTTATGAAATCCATGCCACTATTATGTTTGGCACCAATACTTTTTTTGCAGCTTATGCCAAGCAAGCTCATCCTTATGACTTTTATAATATGCGCTATGTGGTTGCCGGAGCCGAAAAACTACAGGAAAACACTCGCAAAATCTGGGCAGAAAAATTTGGAATTCGTATTTTGGAAGGTTATGGTGCCAGCGAAACCTCACCGATAGTATCCGTTAACACACCGGTATATTATAAATCGGGTACTGTGGGTCGCTTTATGCCTTTTATAGAGCACAAGCTGGAACCCGTTCAGGGCATTAATGATGCCGGACAATTGCATGTCAAAGGCCCCAATATCATGTTGGGCTATCTGTTGGCTGACAACCCAGGTACTCTGGTTCCGCCTGAATCCGTTTATGGCAAGGGCTGGTATGATACCGGCGATATTGTTAATGTCGATGATGATGGTTTCATCAGCATTCGCGGTCGTAGTAAACGTTTCGCTAAAATCGGTGGCGAAATGGTCTCCTTAACCGCAGTAGAGCAACTGGCGATTAATGCCTGGCCGATTTCACTGCACGCGGCAATCAGTTTGCCCGATGCAAAAAAAGGTGAGCAGATTATCTTAATGACCACTCAAAAACAAGCAACTGTTAATGATTTGGTTGCGGCTTCGCCAGGCGTTGCAAACATTTGTCTACCCAAGAAAATTTTAATCGTTGATGAAATTCCGGTCATGGCGACGGGCAAAATCAATTATCCAGCGGTTACCGCACTGGTAACGGGTAAGTAGCGAGCATGAAATAACGATGGGCTTTGAATCGTCCCCGTTAAGACAAAAACAAAAGATGTCATATCGTTATCAATGTGCCAAAATGGCACTTTAACAAGGAGACAAACATGGCAAGTACCTTACCCCGCATTACCGCAAGAGTCGATACTCATACCCAAGAGTTATTATCTCAAGCGGCTATAATTTCTGGCATGTCCAGTATTAATACTTTTGTATTAAGTGCTGCCGTAGAAAAAGCAAAACAAATTATGGAGCGTGAGTGTTTGTTAAAACTCAGTCAACGTGACGCTATGGCGCTTATTAATGCCTTGGATAAGCCCGCCCAGAACCATTTACGATTACAGCAAGCGGCTAAACGCTACGACAGTAAAATCCAATCGTGATAACGGTACAACTGGATAAGAAAAAACATAACAGGGATGCTTTTGATTGTGGAGTTGATGCCCTGAATAATTATTTACGTGTAATCGCGGGGCAACAGTCAAGTAGAGACAATACCAGAACCTTTGTTTTGGAAGATGCCAACGTTTCTGAATCTATCATTGGATTCTATACCCTCACGATGACGTCTTTTGATCTCAACGCTTTACCGGAGAAGCTACAAAAAAAACACAACAATGTAAAAACTGGCGGTTTGATTGCCCGTTTAGCAGTCGACAAGCGTTATGTTAAACAGGGTTTTGGCGAATGGTTATTGATTGATGCATTAAAAAAACTGCTCTTGGCCAGTCAAATCGTCGCCTTTCCCATTATCATCGTTGATGCAAAAGAAGGTGTGATTCAATTTTATAAGAAATTTGGTTTCGCCGCCTTTCTGGACACTCCCGACAAATTGTTTATTACCCTCGTAGATGTTCGGGCAAGCCTGGAATAAAAATTTTTAATTACCGTGCTTCAAGTTTTAATTTCCGGTAATTAATCTTTAGGCAAGACTATTTTATTTCGACGAAAAACTCAAAAAAAGAAAAAGGTAATCCAATAAAAAAACCAAAAATACTACCTGACCCGAATCTGGATATTTTATTATTAACCACTATCATCCCGCCAAACCCTCCGTGGCTTTTATCGAAAGTTTTGGCTTGCAACAAGGCGCGTTGGCATCCAGAGTCGTAATTTGTTAATGCATGCATGGTTCGGTAACATTGAAGGGAAGTTGTGTTCCCTAGCGTATCTGTCAGGGAAGTATACAAGCGTATCTGTCAGGGAAGTATACAATGGTAGCCGTTGAATGGGATTTTTGAGTATTCAACCAACAAAAGAACTACCCGGTAATATTGCCTCAAAAGTGACCTGCATCAAACCGGTGTTGTGAAATTACAAAAATAAAGTATGCTTATTTTACAAAGCCTATAATTACCTATTTTTTGGTGGCCGGTAAAACGGCTGTGTGTTTTATAACAAGAGGAGAATGAAAATGACTGAAACAATGAAAGTTGTACTGGCTGTTCTCGGTGTTTTTGTAGCCGGATTTATTATGGTGGGCATCAGTAAGGATGAACCGTCTGATGCGCAAAAGGAAGCCGCGTCAAATATCAGAAACTATGTGGCAATACAAACCATGGCGAATGACAAATGTCCTGCGGCAATTAAAAAAGAAACAGGAGAACAAGTATTTTTTCCTACTGAAACAAAAAGTGATAAAGAATCTTATATCACTTTAATCTGGGCTGGTGAAAATACTAAAACAGGTGGTTTCAAAAAAGCCAGCTGCACGTTACTGGGCTCTTTGGGTGGAATCTCTGAGTTAATTATCGATGATAAAGTTCTCATAAAGAAATAATCCAGGTTTTTTGTTTGCTTTCTGATGAGGTCATGTAAGTTTGTCATGATATTAATGGGGGGCTTTTAAAGCTATTTTGCCAGACTACTGATTAGACGTATTGCTTGAACGCAGTTGCTTTTACTCAATTATCGACTGCCAATACGAGCGGGCAATCATCCACTTAAAAAGGTAAGATTAAAAATAACATGCAAAAACAACAAAGAAATAATTTTTATGACAAAACGAATGGTTAAGGGAGTTTTAAAAACGTGGAAAGAAGATCGAGGCTTTGGCTTTATCAAACCGGATGATGGCGGGAAGGATATTTTTATACATATCTCTGCACTAGGTGCTGTAAGTCGAAGACCCATAACAGGTGATGTGATTTATTACCAAATTGCCAAAGATAATAGAGGTAAATACAAAG
>CAIMDR010000152.1 GCA_903839795.1 uncultured Methylococcaceae bacterium
CCTTATTTTTCAAGGCGCGCACGGCACGCCCTACAGAAAATAATGTTGCTTAATCAACGAAGGTATCTACACCATAAATATCCGAGCCTGACTAAATCCCTTAAAATCCCTAGAACAAAAAAGGGCCTTTCGGCTCTTTTTATTGATCGCTATTTTCTATACCTCTTGATCGGCGGTCAAGCCGCATGACAACCGTGTCTGGAAATCAGTGCTTAAAACTCGGCATCATGATAGATATTCTGCACGTCATCCAGATCATTCAACATATCCAAGAATTTTTCAAACAATTCCAGATCCTCGCCACTGATAGGTGTGACCGTTCTTGGCAAAAATTGAATTTCGTCCACATCAAAATCAACCTTGCCCAACGCATCCGTTAAAGCTTGCTTGGCTTTAAAGTAGTCGGCATGGGGCGTAAAGACGGTGACTTTTCCCTTATCACTTTCAATATCGGTCACATCCACATCGGCGGTTAGCAAAGCGTCAAGAACGGCGTCTTCGTCATCATTTTCAAAGGCCAAAATAGCGGCATGATCAAACATGTGACTAACTACACCTTGGGTACCAATTTTACATTTTGTTTTGGTAAAGCACTGGCGCACATCACCAAAAGTACGGTTAGGATTATCGGTCAGGCAATCAATAATCACCATGCAACCACCGGGGCCAAAGCCTTCATAGCGAGCCGGCGAGAAATCTTCCCCCCCGCCGCCTCTGGCTTTTTCGATGGCTTTTTCAATAACGTGGGTGGGCACCTGGTCTTTCTTGGCGCGATCAATCAATCCCCGCAAGGCTAAATTACCATCGGGATCGACACCTCCCGCTTTAGCACACACATATATCTCACGGCCATATTTACTGTAGACCTTTGCCTTGATATCAGACGTTTTGGCCATGGACACTTTACGATTTTGGTAAGCTCTACCCATTTGATTGTTGCTCCATTGGCAAATAAAAAATCAGTCAATTTTACAGATAAGTGCTTCCATTAGGAATCTTTAAATCATTTCATCAAGACACAACGCTGGATAGTAATAATAGTCAGTGTACCCATAATGCCAGTTCCAGCTTTCGCTAGCACCGGCTTATTCTGGCTGGGTTGCATCCGTACCAGTCGTCAGCCCAGTCGCTCAAACAAATGATAGCCCACTTCGCCTGCCACTTTACTTTTTAGTAACCGCCAGTTTTCAGGCAGTCCATCAAGCTTGAGCGTGCTTTCCGTCTCAACATAGATTTTGGCATGTTTACTTAACCAGCTTTTTTCTTCCAGCCATTGACAGGTCTGGACAGCTAGCGACAGTGCAAAAGGCGGATCAATAAAAACCACATCAAAAACATCGGCATCACCGGCCAGATAACGAAACACATCCGCTTGAACAATTTTAATTTGGTCGGCGTTAAGTTTGACTGTGTTTTCTTTTAAAGCGCGACAGGCCAAGGCATTATTTTCAATTTGAATGACCGACTTCGCACCTCTGGAAGCGGCTTCAAAACCCAACGCGCCGCTACCTGCATATAAATCCAGGCAACGGCTGCCGATAATGTCATTGCGTAGCCAATTAAATACCGTTTCTCGTACTCTTGCCGGTGTCGGCCTTAAACCTGGCGCATCGACAAACGTTATGCAGCGACTGCGCCAGTCTCCACCGATTATTCTGAGTTTATTTGACACTTTGTTCTTCTGGTTTAACGACGGCTTCTGATTTAGCTTCTGCTTTACCCACGGTTATGGTTTGCAGTAGCTGCGGATTAACATGACGTTTAAGGGCATCGGTTATCGATGCAACCGTCACTTGCTCTATGTTTTGTTGAAAAGTATCCAGATAATCCAAGGGCATTTCATAAAAACCAATCATGGCAACATAGCTGGCCAGTTCTTTATTGGTATCAAAACGCATGGCAAAACCACCGGTAATGTTTTTCTTTGCCGCAACCAGTTCCGCTTCGGTCGGGCCTTGGTTAATAAAATCGGCCAGGGTTTGATTGAGCACTTGCAACGCTTGCGTAGTTTGATCGTTACGGGTTTGTAAACTTACCAAAAAGGGCCCCGGTTTTAACAAAGGTATAAAAGCACTGGATGCGCTGTAAGCCAAGCCTCGCTTTTCGCGAACTTCATTAAAAAGTTTTGAAACCAGACCACTACCACCCAAGATATGATTACCCACATAAAGATTAAAATAATCGGGATCTTTACGATAAGTGCCGGGTAATCCTACCAAAACATGGGTTTGTGTTGACGGAAACTCGATGTGTTGCAGACTCGCTTTAAGCGGCATGGCAACATCAGGTAGAGCGTCCGGTTTTTTCCCTTGAGGCAGTCCGGAAAGCAACTTTTCGGCGGTTTGTTCCGCTTGCTGTTTGGATAAATCCCCGACAATAACAACCATCGCATTTGCAGCAACGTAATATTTCTGATAAAAATGCTTTAAATCAGCGGCCTTAAAAGCGGATACAGTTTTAATCACGCCAGCTTCTGGATGGGCATAAGGATGCTGTCCGTAAAGCGCCTTATAAAAAGCAATGCTGGCCAATGCCGCAGGCGATTCTTCCTGTTGTTTTAAACCGGCCAAGGTACGGTTTTTTTCGCGTTTAAAGTCAGCCTCATTAAAAACCGGTTGGGTCAAAATGACCTGCATGGTATCAAGTGCTTTATCGAACAAGGGTTTGTCCGTCAAGGTGCGTAACGAAACAGTCGCTGTATCAAGTGAACTACTGACGCTAAAATTTGCACCCACGCTTTCAAAGCGTTGCGCAATATCATCGGCATTCCACTTTCCGGCTCCGGTATCCAGTAAACCAGCCGTTAAAGATGCCAAACCAAACTGCTGTCCATCATTGGCACTACCGGCATCAAAAACAACCTGTATATCCACCATCGGCAGTCCTTCGGTATGCACATAATAAACCCGGCTACCTTGCGGCGTTTGCCAGTGCTCAATTTTTGCAGCGGCACTGGTTAACGTGCTAAAGGACAACAAGACAAGTCCAAGCCAATAAAAAGTTTTGGCTTCGGTTGTTGTTTTTTGCAATCCACTAATTTTTTGTTGGGTTACGCTATCGCTAACCCACGCCACACATTTTAAGAAATGAACACGCATTACTTAACTCCCTTTTTTTCAGCCGTTGAATTGATGGTTTGTGGTTCCAGATAAGCAATACTCAGATGATCGTCAATCAAGTGTTTTTTCGCCACATCACGGACTTGTTCTGCGGTTACCTGATTGATTTTAGAAACATATTCATCCGCTTTTTGCCAGCCTAAACCCACTGTTTCCAGCGTGCCTATTTCCATGGCCTGATAAAAATTAGAATCTTTCTGGTAAATATCACTGGCTAAAACCTGCGCTTTGATACGTTGTAATTCTTCCGTACTGATCAAGTTTTGTTGCAGTTTTTTTATTTCATCTTTTAACGCAACTTCCAGTTGATCGACTGTTTTACCTTCAGCCGGTGTCGCTTCCAGTTCAAATAAATCAGACATTCTTGACGTCAGGCCATAGCCGGCACCCGCAGAAACCGCTATTTGTTTACCGCGTACCAATGCTGAAGATAAGCGGGCGCTACTACCGCCATCCAATACGCCAGCCAATACTTCCAGCGCGTAGGCTTCCCATTCATTTTCCGCCGTTTTTAATACCGGCACTTTATAACCCATTACCAATGAGGGCAGTTTTGCAGGCACCTTGACGGTCATTTTACGAACACCCAGTTGTTCGATTTCAGTTTGTGGCTTTAATGGTTTGATGTCACTGGGTTTAAGGGCACTAAAATATTTTTCCGCCAGATCAAAAACCGCTTGGGGTTGGACATCACCCACCACTACCAAAGTCGCGTTATTGGGTGCATACCAACGTTGATACCAGGCTTGCAAATCTTCAACCGTGTAATTTGCAATATCTGCGGGCCAACCAATAACCGGATGTTTATAAGGGCTATTGGAATAAGCGATCGTCATAAACTGTTCCTGCATTTTGGCTTGTGGATTATCATCCGTCCGCATTCGGCGTTCTTCGGTCACTACTTGCAGTTCTTTTTTTAATTCTTCGGGTAATAGATGCAGATTACGCATTCTATCTGCTTCCAGTTCAAAACTGACTGCCAGCCTTGACGCTTCCATGGTTTGAAAATAAGCGGTGTAATCTTGGCCGGTAAAAGCGTTTTCATCACCGCCATTTTCGGAAATAATACGCGAAAATTCGCCGGCCGGATGCTTGTCCGTACCCTTAAACATCATGTGTTCCAGCATGTGTGATATCCCGGTAATGCCGCCAGGTTCGTAACTGGAGCCCACTTTGTACCAGACTTGAGATACAGCAACCGGTGAGCGATGATCTTCCTTTACCAACACTTTTAGACCATTCGCCAACGTATGTTCAAATACTTTGGTTTCTGCGCTACTGGTAAACACCGGCAGACACATTAACACTGTATACAATAATCGTTTATTCATAACTCCCTCTTTAAAATATGATTGCAAGCGCGTCGGACTATTTCAATAATCAATAGTTCACGGTATTCTATACAATAAATTACAAGTTGGAACTTATTAAATAATGGCTAGCAAATCCTCAGTGCTTTCATGGAAAAACTACTACACACTCTGTAAACCCAATGTGGTTGCAGAAATGCTCTTTACCGCTGTTGTCGGGATGTTATTGGCGGTACCCGGAATGCCGACCCTACAACCTTTTATTTTTGGTACTATTGGTATTGCCCTGGCGGCCTCCTCCGCTGCGGCTGTTAATCATTTTATTGACCGGAAAGCGGATGCACTGATGGCCCGCACCGAAAAACGCCCTTTACCTTCAGGTGAATTAACAACGACCAATGTAGTTACTTTTGCGATGGTGTTGGGTATTGGTTCCATGCTTATTTTAGTATTATTGGTCAATACCTTAACGGCTATTTTGACGTTTCTGTCATTATTTGGTTACGCTATTATTTATACGCTTTATCTTAAAAGAGCAACGCCCCAAAATATTGTTATCGGTGGTATTTTTGGCGCGACACCACCGCTACTCGGTTGGTGCGCAATGACGGGAGAAGTACATCCTTTTGCCTTGCTTCTGGCCTTAATTATTTTCGTTTGGACACCACCGCATTTCTGGGCCTTGGCTATCGCCCGGCGCGAAGAATACGCCAAAGTAAACATCCCCATGTTACCCGTTACCCACGGGGTAGAATTTACCCGCCTGCAAATATTGCTCTATACCATTTTGTTGCTATGTGTGACATTGCTGCCTTATTTAACCCGCATGAGCGGTTTAATTTATTTGGTGTCGACCGTGCTGTTGGATTTTGTTTTTATTTTTTACGCCGTGTTGATGATGCGCAATAAAGATAATAAAACCGCCATGAAAACGTTTGTTTATTCCATCGTTTATATAACGCTTCTATTTGCAGCGTTGTTAATTGATCATTATTTTCGGTTTACTTTATGAACTTCACCCATCACGAACAAACCCCGCATCCTGAACATCCTTTCGCACAGTACATCCGCATACTGGGTAAAGGTAAAAAAGGCTCAAGACCCCTTACGCAGGATGAAGCCTATCAGTCCATGAAAATGATTCTGGCGGATGAAGTGCTGCCTGTTCAGTTGGGCGCTTTTTTAATGTTAATGAGGGTTAAGGAAGAAACCCCCGAGGAATTGGCAGGTTTTGTGTTGGCGGCCAGAGAGTCCTGCAAGCTATCAAACGATAAAGCGATAGTTAATCTGGATTGGTCATCTTATGCCGGTAAACGTCGCCATTTACCCTGGTTTTTATTATCAGCCCTGTTATTGGCAGAAAACGGTACCCATGTTTTTATGCACGGTGCCAGCGGCCCCAGTTCAGACCGGCTTTATACGCAAGATATGTTGAAATATCTGGGACTGAAATACTCAAGCTCCATTGAGCAAACCCGGCAACAACTTGAGCAACAGTATTTCAGTTATTTGTCGTTGGAACATATTTGTCCAAAACTGCATGAGATTATAGAACTGCGTCCCTTGTTGGGCTTACGTTCACCGGTTCATACGCTGGTGCGTTTGTTAAATCCGTTTAATGCGCAATACAGTATTCAAGGCATATTTCATCCGGGTTATCGACCGGTACATCAACAAGCAGCGGCTTTATTGCACCAGCCTCATGCGGCCGTGTTAAAAGGTGAAGGCGGTGAAACCGAGCGTAATCCTGACATGGATTGCCTGGTACAAAGCGTCCATAACGGTGAACTATTGGATGAAAATTGGCCGGCTTTATTTGCCCGCCGCCACGTAAAATCTGAAGAACTTGACCCAAAGCAACTGCCTTTAATTTGGCAGGGCAGTATTAACGACGAGTTTGCCGAAAACTCCATTATTGGTACGGCAGCGATTGCGCTTAAATTATTGGGCAAAGCTAACACTCAGCAAGAAGCACATCAGTTAGCGACAGATTACTGGCTAAACAGAGATAAGCAAAGGCACGCAGGATTTTGATCCGGGCTTAAGTTCCTAAGAAGGTAACGACTCAGCCGTTGAAAAAATGGAACCGCTAATACAACTCGCAAAAAATAATCACCACCCTATCGTTCCACGCTCCGACGTCACTGCCCACAATTAAGCGCGGTAGGAGCCAGGCCATGCCCACGATGAAGAAGCTAAAACTAAGCATTGCAGCCCAAATATCACGGGCATCGCCCGCTCCTACAGTGATATTGTGCTTAACTGTGGACAGTAGCGCTCCGGCGAGGAAACCAGGCGAAAATAAAATCAGTTGAAATCCGTATGATCAGTGTTCTATTGATTGAAGCCAATACCGACTGATGGTGTTACAAAGCGGCGTTTTATTGCTGAGAAAAACGGGGTATTTTTTTAAGTGCATTTTTTTCCAAATGTACGTACTGCAAGCCAATCAATGTTCGACCATCGGAAATAAGATCAACCCATATCACCTTTACTTCACCCTTCAATTCCAGTCGTTTAAACTCAAAACGGCTTATCGTGCCCACTTCAACCACTATTACTTCTGAAAGACAAATCATTAAACCATCGACTGAAACATTGACTGACGTAAAATTATAATAGCGACCATTTAAAAAAATTTTCCCGGGATCGGGCATGTATTTTCTGTAGACTTTTCTTTTGTTCAACTCTTTATCTATATCAAAGGCAATGTTTTTAAACTCAAGCGCCAGTAAAATATGCCCTTCTTCCATATCCGCTCTTACCACCTCAACTTCACCCACCAGGCGCATTTCAGGAAGATACAAATCAATGATGGTTGAAACCAATAATTGATTAAAAACATATTTAATATCAATGTCTTCCCTATCGGTATTTAACTGGGCAAGTATGCCGTTTATAGACAAATTTATAACGGTAATTTTATGCTCTTCTTCCCCCATATAAATGAAGCCCTCTGACATCAGGTTTGTGCGCCGGGGCCGATCTAACATTGAATACATAACTATCTCCTGATTGACTATCGGCTTATATTTCCTATCAATTTAACGCCATCGGTAAGCAAGTATTCAAGCCCCTTCTTTGAAAAAAAGGGGAGCTGAATATTTACGTAAGCAATTAACCTGTCCAGTCTTAAGTTGATAGACTTTATATTCAAGCTCACACTTTATGAGTTTATCAAGTACAATTGTAGTTAGGCGATTTCCTGCAAAGAATATACCCAATTCGCTGGTCTTTTTATTTATTTTCTGCGTTGTCAAAATAGTTACGTAGCCAGCTACGCGCCTATTTTTCCGCCTTGAAAATAAACAAAAATCCTGCGCCACTTGGGTATATTCATTCTTGGATATCGCCTTATGTTTATTTTTCCTTACCAAACCAACTCAAATTATACCCCTATCACTATTTTGCTCAACACCTTGCTCCACCTCATGAAACACCCACTCATACTGCCCTTTTTATTCTCTTTAGTAGCCTGCACAGCGGCTCCGCCCAGAAACAGTGACAATCTATGCGCCACTTTTCAAGAAAAAGATGATTGGTATGCAGATGCCAAACAATCGTATGAAAAATGGGGTGTGCCAATTCCTGTACAAATGGCGATTATGCACCAAGAATCGCATTTTGTCGCTGATGCACGGCCACCTCGCATCTGGCTGCTGGGTATTATTCCTTGGTTTAGACCTACCAGTGCTTATGGCTACGCGCAAGCACTTGATGGAACGTGGGATCTTTATCTTGACGATGCCGGAGGCTGGACGTCTGATCGTGATGATTTTGCCGATGCCGCCGACTTTATTGGCTGGTACAGCAACCAAAGTCACTCCAAGCTGGGTATCTCCAAAGGGGATGCAAAAAACTTATACCTTGCCTACCATGAAGGACATAAGGGTTATCAGCACAAAAGCTATTTACAAAAAGCGTGGTTACAACGAACAGCCGAAAAAGTCGCTTACCGGGCCAAATTATTTCAGCGTCAATTGGGCACTTGCAAAATGAATTAAAAAAACCAGACTGTTTTTTGGTAAACTATCACTTTTACGTTAACTAAAAGGCGCAACCGTGAGAAAAATTCAAATTAAACTTATTTCAATTGTCACCGTTATACTTATAGGAATTACTATGTTTTCAATGGCCAATGCCACCACACCAGCAGAAAATAAAGCGGCCGGCGTTGCTTTTCTGGCAGAAAATACTAAAAAAGCCAATATCGTAACCACTGCAAGTGGTTTGCAATACGAAATTTTAACACCCGGAACCGGCACTGCAAAACCTTTAGCGACGGATACTGTCAAGGTGCATTACAAAGGCACAACCTTGGATGGCAAAGAATTTGATAGCTCTTACAGTCGTGGCGAACCTATTTCATTCCCTTTAAACAGAGTGATTCCGGGCTGGACTGAAGGCGTACAATTAATGACCGAAGGTTCTAAATACCGCTTTTACATCCCTTCAGAACTCGCTTATGGCGAGCAAGGCGCTGGCGGCTCAATTGGCCCCAACTCAACGCTGATATTTGACGTTGAACTGATCAAAATTCAATAAAAATACAGGTGAAAGGTAACAAGGTGTAAGAACAGCCTTACATCTTTCACCTTTCACCTTGTACCATTGCCTTTTAACTTATGCCCACTTACCAACTGTTCGCCACCACGCCCAAGGCGATGGAAACCATTCTTACCGAAGAACTTCAAAGTCTCGGCATCACCAACATCAAAGTCACCATGGCCGGTGTCGCCTTTCAGGGTGACCTGGAAACTGCTTATCGGGCGTGCTTATGGTCCAGAACCGCCAACCGGATTTTACTGGTGTTAAGCTCGTTTGAGGTAAAAACGCAGGAAGATCTCTACAATGGCGTGCAACAAATCAATTGGTTTGAGCATATTAACGCTGATGATACGTTTGCCGTTTCGTTCAGCGCAAAAAACTCGGAGGCTATTAACAACACCCATTTTGGCGCATTAAAAGTTAAAGATGCCATTGTTGACCAGATGCGGGACAAGTTTCAACAACGCCCCAGCATCAATACCGAACAACCTAATATTCGTATTAACGTTTATTTAAACGGCGAAATCGCCCAGCTTAGTTTGGATTTATCCGGTGAAAGTCTGCATCGTCGCGGCTATCGGGATGTCAATATACAAGCCCCCATGAAAGAAAACCTTGCCGCTGCAATGCTGTTACGTTGCGGTTGGCCCGAAATCGCCAAACAAAACGGCTCTTTGATAGATCCGATGTGCGGTTCGGGAACGCTATTACTGGAAGGCGCAATGATCGCCGCAGATTATGCCCCCGGCCTGTTACGTGATTATTTTGGTTTTATAGGCTGGAAAAAACACGATGCAGACTGCTGGAAAAAATTACGCACTGAAGCCCTGCAACGCAGAAAAGCAGGTATGGAAAAACTCCCTGTTATGGTCGGCTTTGATCAAAATCGTCACACCGTCAACGCGGCTTTAACGCACATAGCCAATGCCGGACTGCAAAATAAAATTCATGTTGAACGTCGTGACATTGAGGATGCAGAGCCTGCTGAAAGCTGGACACCCGGCTTATTAATCTGTAATCCGCCTTACGGTGAACGTTTGGGGGATGAGCAAGAAACCGCCGAACTGTACAAGAAATTCGGTGAATCACTAAAAGCGCATTTTATCGGCTGGAAAGCCGCGATGATTATCAGTAATCCTGAATTGGGTTTTCGTTTGGGAATACGCTCACAAAAACCAATTACTCTTTATAACGGTGCGCTGGAGTGTAAACTGCTACGTTTTAATATCGAAGAAAGCAGTTTTTTTATTCCTAAAGCAAAAACACAGGAAGAACGCATTGCTCAGGTCATTGCGATCAGCAAAACCGAACCGCCGGTTGTTGTTGCTGAAAAGGTTGCGCGTGTAGAAAAAGCACTCAAGCCGGACACTGAAAGCCGTATTGACAAAGAGACCGGCAAAGCGAAAGCGCCAATAGCAGAAGTTGTCGCCCATAAAGAAGACAGCAAGATTGGAGCAATAGAATTTGCCAATCGACTAAAAAAGAATTTAAAAAAACTGTCCAAATGGGCCAGGCAAAACGGGATTACCTGCTATCGTGTTTACGATGCCGATTTACCGGAATACGCTGCTGCGGTTGATATTTATCAGGGCGCGGAAACCTGGATTAATGTTCAAGAATACGAACCGCCTAAAACCATTGATCAACACAAAGCCGATCAGCGCTTGGCCGGATTACTCGCAGAAATACCGCAGGTATTGGGTGTTGACAGCGATCATATTTTCTTAAAAATACGCAGAAAACAAAGAAGCACTGACCAATACGAAAAACACGGCGAGTTGGGACGCTTCCATACCATTGAAGAAGGTGGCTGCAAGTTATTGGTTAATTTTGAAGATTATCTGGACACCGGTTTATTTCTGGATCATCGGCCCATTCGGATGCTAATTCAGCAACAGGCCAACAACAAACGCTTTTTAAATTTGTTTGCTTACACCGGCAGTGCCACTGTCCATGCCGCAATGGGAGGCGCAACGTCAACCACTACGGTAGACATGTCCAATACCTATACGGAATGGGCCAAAAACAACATGGCTCTGAATAAAAACACCGGAGAGCATGAGTTTATTCAAACTGACTGTCTGGAATGGCTGGCAAATGAAGCCAAAAAAGCCGCAGATGTCCGGCAATATGATTTAATCTTTCTTGATCCGCCTACGTTCTCAAATTCATAGCGGATGGAGGATGTATTTGACATACAAAATGATCATGTACAACTCATCAAAAATGCCGTGACACTATTGGCACCTGAAGGCATTTTATATTTTTCTACCAATTTCAGACGTTTTAAAATTGATAGTTCCGGACTGTCCGAATTAACCGTTGAAGATATTAGCGC
>CAIMDR010000153.1 GCA_903839795.1 uncultured Methylococcaceae bacterium
AGCCAAAATAATTTGCAGCAGATAATCTTCAAGGCTTTCCGCCATAAAAATATCCAGCACTTCATTACGGGCATCGAACAAAGTGCTTTGGCTAATCGGTTCAAATTTATCCGTGCTTTTTAAGGATTCAGAACGCGCTTCGGCTCGGGCCAGATGCAAAATGCTTTTTTCGTGCTCGGCTTTGGGATAATCCACTTTTACATGCAGTAAAAAACGATCCAGTTGCGCTTCGGGTAACGGATAGGTGCCTTCCTGCTCAATAGGATTTTGTGTTGCCATCACCATAAACAACTTGGGCAAGGGATAAGTCGCCTGACCCACGGTTATTTGGCGCTCCCCCATGGCTTCGAGTAACGCCGCCTGCACTTTTGCGGGCGAACGGTTAATCTCGTCAGCCAATATCAGGTTATGAAACAACGGCCCTTTTTGAAACTCAAACGTGCCTTGTTGGGGACGATAAATCTCGGTTCCGGTTAAATCGGCGGGTAACAAATCAGGGGTAAACTGCACCCGATGAAAATCGCAGTGGATACCTTTGCTTAAGACGTTGATGGCTCTGGTTTTGGCAAGCCCCGGTGCGCCTTCAACCAAAATATGACCATCGGCCAACAAGCCGATAAGCATCCTTTCAACAAGGACATCCTGGCCAATAATTTCCTGATTAATATAATTTTTTAACTTGATTAACAGGGCTTGGGTAGTGTCTTTAGTCATTTTTGTTTTGCTGTTAAGTTCTGACATGATAATAGTTATTTGTTAATCCATAATATAAAAGCGTTACACCTGAAATATTTTATCCCGCTTACCGAAAAGTCCGCTTAAAAAGACTCACGGCGGTTTACGCAATCTCATAAACCATCTTTTTACTCTTAGGTTCGCTATTCTAACCGGATATGAGTCCGAACTACATAAATTAGCACTGTAACATTTCTTTCAAACTATTGATGCCATAAAAACAAAGGGTATTCGGAATCTAGTGTTGAAATTGTTTTATGCCTATTTGGCATTTTATCGAGTTTAGAGATCTTGATTTGAAAATTTATTTTACCTGCTCAGGTTGAGAAAGAATGTAAAATCTCCGGTACCAGATTCAGCGCAGACCGGCTTTTCCACTGGCGCTCCAATTCCGGCCGATTAAGCTGAGCGAAAGATGAAAAAAAACCATCCATTACGGAGAGTAAATGACAAGTTTCAAAGATAAAACCAACCTGATCTGGAGTGTAGCAGACCTGTTGCGGGGCGATTACAGGCAGTCCGATTATGGCAAAGTGATTTTACCGATGACGGTGTTACGCCGCTTGGATTGTGTGCTGGCACCAAATAAACAAAAGGTATTGGATTACCTACCTAAAGTTGAAAAACTCTCCGATAGCGCCAAAGACCTCACCTTAAACAAAATAGCTGGGACGAATTTTCACAACCGCAGCCAGTTTGATTTTGCCAAGCTGCTGGCAGATCCCAACCACATCGCAGCTAATCTGCGCAACCATATCAACGGCTATTCTGCTTCTGCCCGTGAGATTATCGAGTATTTTAACTTCGATGATCAGATCGAACGCATGGATGACCCCAAGGCGGATATTCTGTTTCAGGTGGTGAAAAAGTTTACCGAAATTGATCTGGCCGACATGGACACCATGCACATGGGCTATGTGTTTGAAGACCTGATCCGTCGTTTTGCGGAGCAATCCAACGAAACTGCCGGGGAGCACTTTACGCCCAGGGAAGTGATTAAGCTAATGGTCAACGTACTGCTCAATGCCGACCATCAGTCACTGACTCAAGCCGGCATTGTCAAAACTCTGTACGACCCGGCCTGCGGCACCGGCGGTATGCTGTCCGTGGCCGAACATCACCTGCAAGACTTTAATCCCAATGCCAAGCTGGAAGTGTTCGGGCAGGAGATCAACCCCGAATCCTACGCCATTTGCAAATCCGACATGCTGATCAAGGGACAGAACCCCGCCAACATCAAATTCGGCAACACCTTTACCATGGATGGCTTAAGGGATGAAAAATTTGATTACATGCTCTCCAATCCGCCCTTTGGCGTAGACTGGAAAAAAGCCCAGAAAATCATCACCGACGAACACACCAACTTAGGCTATGCCGGCCGCTTTGGCGCAGGCTTGCCGCGTATAAATGATGGCTCCTTGCTGTTCTTGCAGCACATGATCGCCAAAATGAAACCAAGCGAAAATGGCGGCAGCCGCATCGGTATTGTCTTCAACGGCTCGCCGCTGTTTACCGGCCAAGCTGGTAACGGCGAAAGCAACATCCGCAAATGGATTATCGAAAACGACTGGCTGGAAGCCATTATCGCCCTGCCGGATCAACTGTTTTACAACACCGGCATTTCAACCTACATCTGGATACTCAACAGCCACAAGAGCGCCGAGCGTAAAAGCAAAATTCAATTAATCAATGCCACCGGCAGTAAAGATGAAGAGCTGATGAAAACCGGTAAGCGTGACTACAACCGTTTCTGGGAAAAAATGCCGCGCTCCCTTGGCAACAAGCGCAAGCAAATCCCCGAAAACGGCGAGAGCAAAGGCATAGGCTTTATCACCAAACTCTACGGCGATTTTGAAGAAAGCGAATTCGTCAAAATCCTGCCCAACGAATTCTTTGGCTACTGGCGCGTCACTGTGGAACAACCGGACAAAAACGACAACGGCAACATCATCACCGGACGTGATGGCAAGCCCAAAGCGGATACCAGCCTGCGCGATTACGAAAACATCCCGTTTTTACAGAAAGCCCCAAACGGCCAATTGATCCCGCAAAGCATAGAAGAATATTTTGAACGGGAAGTTAAACCTCACCTGCCCGAGGCCTGGGTTGACGAGAGCAAAACCAAAACCGGCTACGAAATCAACTTCACCAAATATTTCTACGAGTTCAAGCCACTACGCTCACTGACCGAGATCAAGGCCGATATTCTGGCGCTGGAAGAGAGTAGTTTGGAACTGGAAAAGAAGGTGCTCGAATGATGAGCGATAATCAGCAAAATATCATTATCTACAACACTACAGATGGCAAAGCCAGCGTTAAGCTCTACGCCCAAGATGGCATGGTCTGGATGAATCAAAATCAGTTGGCGGAACTTTTTGACACCTCTGTCCCGAATATCAGTATGCACATAGCTAACATATTGAAAGAAGGAGAGTTAAATACTAGTTCAGTTATTAAAGAATCCTTAACAACTGCCGCCGACGGCAAACAGTATCGAGTTGCACATTACTCGCTGGAGATGATTCTCGCGATTGGCTTCCGAGTACGCAGCAAACGCGGTACTCAATTTCGAATATGGGCCAACCGTAATCTGAAGGAATACATGATTAAAGGCTTTGTCATGGATGACGAACGCCTGAAAAATCCAGATGGCAGACCAGACT
>CAIMDR010000154.1 GCA_903839795.1 uncultured Methylococcaceae bacterium
CCACCATTCAGGACAATCCAAATTATTTCCATGATCTTGCGGCTCACTAAATAACTGGGGTCAAAGTAAAGTTATATAGTCTTTCAGAACTTAAATTTCCAACTCACATCGTTGTATGCTCATACAGATAACATCCTTGAAGGGATGGTATCTGTTGACAGAGAAATTATTTATCTGAAAATCTATAGTCCAAACTGGTAATTTATTGGCATTATAATTTGAACCGTTAGAGGATGCATACATGGAATATTCCAATATTATTGCACATGAAGTTGAATTGCTGCCTCCAGAAAAGCAGGTTGAGATATTGGATTTTATTGCCTTCCTCAAAGTCGGATATTTGCCCGCCGAGATTGCGTCAGTACCCAAAACTGCAGGGGAAATCGAAGCTTTCTTCCGAAGCTTCAATGTGGACATTAGTGGCTATAAATTTGACAGGGACGATGTCGTCTAAATCGTGATAAGGGAATGCTGGATTTGGCTATTGCTTTTGATGCAATTGCCAAACATCATTCTAATGAAGTTCTGTTACTGGTAGGTGCTGAAGAAGATATGCCTTTCACTCAATCTTCAAGTTTTTAATTCTTGATTCTGGTGAGGCGGCTATGGCAAGCAATTGGCGTAGGCCGGAATAAGACGACCCAAGCCTGTCCTGAGCGTATCGAAGGGCGTAGCGCGTGGTGGCGTTTCCGGCATATCGTACCGAGTGCCGGAAACGCTTATTCTCGCTTACGCTCAAAAAGCCTTATTCCGGCCTACGCAGTTTTTGGCACTTAATCTTCACAGTGAGTGGGGAAAATCTCTGCCATAACAAGCATTAAAGAGAAAAAATGCTGTTCTGCACTTATCATTTATTACCTATATGCAGGGTAATAAATGTGCTTATCAATGCTTTATAATATCAAAGTAAGAAAACTTGAATATCGAGTTTCAGCAAGATCCAAGGAATCTGCAATACGGAGCGTGACTGTCAGCGGCCGATATTACAGGTCTTACTCAATCTTTACTAAAGCTAATAGATGATCCGCTTTTACGACAAGAAATGGGCGAAGCCGCACGTGTGCGAGCACTTGAATTATTTCCTGGAAAATTACAGAAGGAATGCTTGCGCTGTATAGTGAGCTATTAACCGAGCGTTATGATTAATAAATGAGCAAGATGGATAGATTAAAAAACGCAACTTTGAATACGATACTTGTTACCGGAGCGAATGGTTTTGTTGGCAAGCCGCTTTGTCGGGCGTTATTTGAGCAAGGTCAAACCGTGCGAGCTGCGGTGCGCGGTGCAAACAGGCAAGTTGAAAATTGCGAGACGGTAGCTGTCGGTGAGCTAAACGGCCAGACAGATTGGACAAATGCGTTGCCGGGTATCAAGGTGGTTATTCATCTTGCGGCGCGTGTGCATGTTATGAATGATACATCGACTGATGCGTTGGCAGAGTTTCGCCGGGTTAATGTTGAGGGTACTTTACATCTTGCCAGGCAAGCGGTTGAGGCTGGCGTACAGCGCTTTATTTTTATCAGTTCCATTAAAGTGAATGGTGAAGGCACATTATTAGGACATCCCTATACGACTGACGATCTACTCGCTCCGGTTGATCCTTACGGTATTTCCAAGCGCGAAGCTGAAGATGCGTTGCGTCAGTTAGCGTTTGATACGGGGTTGGAAGTAGTTATTATTCGTCCTCCGCTGATTTATGGGTCGGGTGTGAAGGCTAACTTTTTAAGTATGATTCGCTTGTTGGACAAGGGTATTCCTTTGCCTTTGGGGGCGATTGATAATCAGCGCAGTCTGGTTGCTTTGGATAATTTGATTGATTTAATTATTACTTGTATTCATCACCCCGCTGCGGCTAATCAAACCTTCTTGGTGTCCGATGGCG
>CAIMDR010000155.1 GCA_903839795.1 uncultured Methylococcaceae bacterium
GACCGAAACCTTTGGATGCTTGATAACCTGCAAACGTGAGTAACGGGGTTATACACCCCGTTACGCTTTGGCGGACAAAGCATGATAAGCTTAATCTAATGCCGGTCGGGGTTTGCAACCCCGACCGAAACGTTTGGATGCTTTAATAGCTTTCGAAACGTGAGTAACGGGGTTGCAAACCCCGTCACGCTTCATAAAATAGATGTGGGGCAGTTTACCAAAAAGTGCGACGCTGTCGCACCTTTTGGCAGCTCAAATAAAACTGATTAATTATTGGTAGCCATCAATCCCATACAAACCCCATTTTTTTCAAATGGTCGTCGACCCGACTGGCAAGGGTTTCCAGCTCTTCCGTTAGTTTGGGTAACGGGGTGGCGTAGCGTTCTGCGAGTTGTTTGATGCGTCCGGTTAAGGCTTGGCTGACCCGGTCCAATTCGCTTTGCACGCTGGTAGCCAAGGCGGCCAGCCATTTGTCTTCGACCACCAGGGTTTTAATCTCGGCCTCGCTGAGTTGTGCGTATTGGCGGATGACTTGGGTATCCAGGGCTTTTTGGGCTGCTTTTACTTTTTTAGCGGCGGCTGATTCTTGTTCAATCAGTGCCAGATAAGCTTCCAAAGCTGCTTGTTCTTCAAGGGCTTCTTGGTCATTTTTAAGTGCTTTCAGTCGGTCTTTGACGCTTTTGGAGCTGAGTTTGCCTTTGTCGGTTTTGCCTTCGGCCAGTAAACCGTCTTCGCCGCCGAGTTCTTCATCCTGCTCTTCCATTTGCCGACTGATGGCTTCGCGGTCGGCTTCCAGTTGGTCGATGGCTTGCCGTTCAGCGTTGAAATATCGGGCAACAATTAAGGCGGTAGGGATTAAATCCGTGTTGGCTTTGCCGTCCAAAACCGCTTGCCAGCCTTCATGAACCAGTTGCCAGGCATCGTCTTGCAGGGTTTCGCTCCAATAATCCAGCAGATGTTGATAGACATCATAAGCATCAATGAGCGGTACGCTGCGGAATGTTTCCAAGAGGTTTTCTGATAACACATCGATTAAGGCTTTGGGACGATCACCTGGCTGAATGCCGGTTAACAAGGGCGTGTTGCCGGTTTTCCAATCTGCAAAGAGTTGGGTGACTTGTTGGTTAAAGGCAGTAAATTCGCGGTGTGCAAAGATGGTGGCTTTAATTTGACCGGGTTCGACGTTGAGCTGGCTGTAGGTGTTTATGCCATGCCCCAGCTCGGCTTGTGAAAACAACTGCGCCCGCACGGCAGGAAATACTTGCCAGTAAGCGGCAAGCTCGTCAATATCATCATGCGGTATGCCGCCATTGAGGTGGGCGGCTATATCCTGCAAGTCTTCTGCGTCACTGCTGTCAATGTAGCGAGGCAGGTTAAGGTTAAAGTCGTTGGCTTCAATTTCCGCCACCGGAACCAAGCGGGCATATTTGGCGGTTTCGATTTGCTTGTTAAAGGTATCGACAATTTTATGAACATCTTGGGCACGCAGGCGGTTTTTGTTGCCGTCTTTTATATAACCTTTGCTGGCATCAATCATAAAAATGCCTTTGCGGGCGGCGGCATTTTCTTTATCCAAAACAATAATACAGGCGGGAATACCGGTGCCGTAAAACAAATTGGCAGGCAGGCCGATAATGCCTTTGATAAAGCCGCGCTGAATGACGTTTTTGCGGATAACACCTTCGGCACCGCCACGGAATAATACGCCATGCGGTAAAATCACCGCGCCTTTACCGGTGCTTTTTAAGGAGGCAAGGATATGTTGGAAAAAGGCGTAGTCGCCATTTTTGGCCGGTGGAATGCCAAAACAAAAGCGATGGTATTCATCTTCGGCGGGGTTGAAGCCGTTACTCCAAGCCTTGGTAGAAAACGGCGGATTGGCCACCACGAAGTCGAAGGTTTTTAGTTGTCCATCCGGCTGTTTAAAATAAGGGCTGGATAGCGTGTTGTCTTTCCAGATTTCTGCGGTTGGGCAGTTGTGCAGAATCATGTTCATTTTGGCTAACGCAGCGGTGGCGTTATCCATTTCTTGTCCATAAATGGTGATGTCCAGGCCGGTTTTATTTAACGCTTCGTCATGGGCTTTGAGCATTAACGACCCCGAACCGCAGGTTAAATCATAGAGGCTTTGATTGGCGCTAACGACTTTTTCAATGCCAATCACTTTAGCCATAATCAACGATGCTTCTGCCGGGGTGTAAAACTGGCCTTTGCTCTTGCCGGATTCGGTGGCGAAATGGCGCATTAAATATTCGTAAGCATCACCGAGAATATCATCGCCTTCAGCGCGATTGCCTTTAAAATCCAGTCCGGGGGTATTAAAAATACTGACCAGATTGGACAGCCGATCCACCATTTCTTTACCTTTGCCCAGCTTCTCGGCATCGTTAAAGTCAGCCACGTCAATCACGCCTTTCAGGTCGTTGGCTTCTGCGAGGTTACTGATGATAATATTGATTTTATCGCCAATTTCCTTGTCGCCTTTAAGCGCCACCATGTCGGCAAAACTGCCACCGACCGGCACTTCTATCAGGGCATCTTTTTGACCGGCGTATTTGTCGGAGATGTATTTAACAAACAGCAATACCAGCACATAATCCTTGTATTGTGAGGCATCCATACCGCCGCGTAATTCGTCGCAGCTTTTCCATAGCGAGCTGTACAGCTCTGATTTTTTAATGGCCATTAGTGAGTTGTTGTTTGATTGGGGAAGGTTTACGGCGTTGTGATGGGTCGCGACACGGACAGACAGGTGGTTCGGTGCGCACTTGCCAGCAATCATAAACTACTTGCGGGCGAGTAACAATTAAGATTGATTTATAGGCTTTCAGAAATTAAACGTCCACTTCCACTACACGACAATTTAACTCACACGGATAACATCCCTTAAAGGGCATATAGTCTTTCAGAAATTAAACTTCCATTACATGAAGATTTAGTTCACACGGATAAC
>CAIMDR010000156.1 GCA_903839795.1 uncultured Methylococcaceae bacterium
ACCGAATGCCGGAAACTCTCAACTCGCTTACGCTTGAAAAGCCTTATTCCGGCCTACATCTCCTTATCCGCGTCTATCAGTCAAATCCGTGTTATCCGTGTTCTATTCTTTAACGGCTGAAGGGTTGCGAAAAACTTCGTGTCTTCGTGGTGATAATTTCTTAAAACTTACCGGCCGCAATCAAGGCCTCCAAAATAACCCAAAAGGCATTTTTTTTAGTGCCAAAATTCCCGACAAAAAAACCCACACCTTAAAAAACAAGCACCTGTAAAAGCTTTTTTAAGCGGTTTTTTTTTGCCGGAAATAACGATTGTTTTTCCCTAAAAACACTATATATTGTGCCCATAAATTAAAAAACATCTACATATAGACATTAAAACCTGAGTCATGCAAACCCTAAGGTGCTGATTTATGGTTTATTTTCACTTAATCTACACATCATTCAGGGATATAACCCCATGCCAGCACAACTTCATGTCATCGCCAATACCGTCACGGAAATCCCTTTCCAAGATGCTTCAATGGACATTTGGGACACCAAATATCGCTTAAAAAGTAAGGATGGCATAGCGCTTGATGGCTCCATTGATGAAACTTATCAACGGGTTGCCAAAGTGCTTTCTGAAGTAGAAAAAGGCTCCCATAAACAAGAACAGTATTACAAAGAATTTCTCTGGGCATTGCGTCAAGGCGTTATCCCTGCCGGACGCATTATTTCCAATGCCGGTGCCTTGGCACATAAACCGGCGACATCAACCATTAACTGCACCGTGTCCGGCACTATCGCCGATTCCATGGATGACATTCTGGGCAAAGTGCATGAAGCGGGGCTGACGTTAAAAGCGGGATGCGTTGCGCCTAATACGCTGGTATGCACTGAAAAAGGTTATGTTACAGCAGTACAGGCCGTCACCGAGAAGCATCAACAAATTCTTAGTTATGATCGCGACTCACGCCTGTTTGAAATGCGCCCCATCCTAAAGCACATGACTACAGTAGTACCCACAGATGAAAATATTGAAATAGGTTCTCACCTCGGTACGCTCACCACATCAATAAAGCATCCCGTGCTTGTTTATAGAGACGACAAATTACAGTACGTTCGTGCCGATGAAATTAACCAATCCGATGCCCTGGTTCATTATCAACTGCCCTGGGAGGCTGATAAAAAATCAGCATTAAAAGCATGGTTTGCCGGAGCCCATCTGGGTGATGGTTCATCCTACGAAAAACACATAACTTACGCGCCTTCACGTGAAAAATGGCAGATCAAAGCCAAAGCCCATGGTAAACGCTTGGTTTTTAAAATACGCGCGGCAGAGCGCGAAGTAGTCGAACGTTACGCGCACTTTTTTCAACGGTTTTATGATTGCCAAGCCAATGTAGTGCAAGCGGTTACGATCAACAATACAGCGGTATGGGATTTTACTGTAGCCAGTTTTAAAGCAAGTGCTGCAAGTGAATTGTTCGATAACCAATGCGGAAAAAAAAGCCGCAATTTAAAAGTGCCCCAATGGATTAAACAAGCCCCAGACCGCGTCTTTTTACCCTTCCTGGCGGGTCTCATTGATACCGATGGCACTATTTCTACAGAACGCGGCAGCGCAATATTAAGTTGTCAATGTGCGGCTTTCGCGGATGAAATTCAAAGTCTATTGGCTTTATTCGGTGTCCATGCGGCTATTACTCAAAAGAAAGAACGGTCACATGAGTATAACGGTAATATCATAAAAGACAGTGGTGGCTATGACATTAAAATATCTGATTCAGGGTTCTTGATTAAAATGTGTGCCTTTATGGCGGATAGCGGCAAAATAAATCGCATTAAAGACCATAAGTCTCAAGCGGGTCAATACGACCATTATGTGATGACTTCGGCCTTACGAGCCGCACTTGAAACCAGCCAATCCGAATTGAGCCATACTGAAAAACAGACGCAGGGTATTTATCATGGCAAGCATAAACAAGCGACGATTAGCCGGGTGTACCTGGATAAGTGGGCAGAAAAATTCCCCCTATTGAACAATCATATTGATTTTGTCCGACAATTACGTCCGGTAAAAAGTATCAAGCGTAATCTGGATATCGGCGAGACCTTTTATGATTTTACTGTTGATAAACATAACAACTATTTAGCGGGCAATGGTGGTTTGGCAGTAATCCACAATTGTGGAATCGGGTATGAATTTTCAACCCTGCGCCCTAAAGACGCTTATGTTTCGGGTGCCGGTGCTTACACCTCCGGGCCGTTATCGTTTATGGATATTTATGACAAGATGTGTTTTACCGTCTCGTCAGCCGGTGGAAGACGTGGCGCACAAATGGCCACTTTTGATGTGGGTCACCCCGATGTCGTGGAATTTATTCGCGCCAAACGCGAAAATGGCCGCTTACGCCAATTTAATCTATCGCTGCTAATTACCACTGAATTTATGCAAGCGGTAAAAAATGACCTGCCCTGGCCGCTATCATTTCCAGTGACAGAAAAAGAAGTCCAACTCGACAAGCTGAACTTGAAAGATAGTAACCTCATTATTTGGCGTGAGTTACCCGCCAAAGATGGCTACGTCGTTAATAGTGACGGACTGATCGCTTGTAAAATAACCAAAACCATTCCGGCACGAAGGTTGTGGGACATCATTATGAGCTCTACTTACGATTATGCCGAACCCGGATTTATTCTGATCGACAAAGTTAACGAGATGAATAATAACTGGTTTTGCGAGAAAATCCGTGCAACGAATCCATGCGGAGA
>CAIMDR010000157.1 GCA_903839795.1 uncultured Methylococcaceae bacterium
CCAAGATGGGGTGGGTTGAGTTGATTGCACGTCCATTTATTCACCGTTTAAATTATTTACTTTCAGTGTAATTATTCAGTCCCCCTCTTTAACAAAGAGGGGTTAGGGGTGATTTTATTAGATAAATCCCCCTCAACCCCCCTTTTTCAAAGGGGGGAGAGCATAGCGAGGGGCTTGAATACTTGCCTTTCATTTGCGTTTAAAAACTGAAGCGTTGTGTTATAGATGCTTTATAATTTCCAAAACATTACAGTCATCCTGCTTGGTGTAAGTCACTGAATCCATAAAGGTTCTAATAAAATACAATCCCATTCCGTTTTCCTTGGGTTGGTCAAGATCAGGCATGGGCACGGTTTCAAGATCAAAACCCTGCCCATGATCATAAACCTTGATATTCAGCTCGTTATCCTGAATATGAATAGTTATTCTGACCGTGTCCTTTGGGGACATTAGCGCACTATGTTTAATGGCATTTGTGGTGGCTTCGGTTAATACCAGATTTAAATGATAAGCCAACGCTTCCCTGTCACCGGAAAAGTGTTCGATATCTTTGGCGATATGTTCACCAATGCTGCCAATCAAATCCAGATATTTGGTTTGTGTCGGAATAATTACATCAACCTGTAGAACCTCATTACACATAAGTACCCCCTAAGTTTCGTTTTCAAACGCTTCATTTAAATCGGCATAAATCTCAAAAACCCTGTTTAACCGGGTGAGTTCAAACATTGATAATACTTGTGGCTTGCAAGATACCAAGGCAAGCTTGCCCGATTTAGCAGCCGCATTTTTATAGCCTGATAGCAAGGCACCCAAACCGGAACTATCTATAAAGCGGACATTTTCCAGTTGCACAACAATATTGACCTCACCCTGTTCTATCAAATGCAGGATATATTCCTTTAATTCGCCTGAATTATGCGCGTCTATTCTTTCTTCCTGAATAGATAGGATGCTGCAATCATTTATTTTGTCGAGAATTATTTTCATGGGTTTGTTAATGCCGAAAGTTCAAGTTGACTGAGTATAGTCTTTTTTATTTTAAAGTTGTTATTTTGGACAGCCTTCCAGTTTGTAAATAGCATAACCCTGCTCGTTTATTTGTTGTCTTAGTTCATACGGTGCTTCAGCGCTATGACAAAAACAACAGTTTTCCGAGGTCACTGTTGCCTCCTTTTCATCGATGGTTTTTAACCATTCTTTAGCGTAGTTTAACGCTTTTTGCGGATCTTGCTCATCAATAACAACATCAAAATGCAATATTTTACCTTTGCCTGTTTTTGCATAGGTGTCAAATACGAAGGAAGTGGTCATAAACGTTTCCTGTAATAAGTGGTTTGGGTGAAAATAGCGACAAGGCGATTTCCTGAGATAAAAGTGTAGCGTCAAAAATTGATAATATAGTAATATCGATTCGATACAGGGTCTTATTATGTTACTATAAACATTATTGTCAACTTACTAAATCATTGTTTATAGGAGTGCTATGGAAAAGGTTGATGTTTTTGACTTGATTGAACGTATGGCGGCATTAATTCGTTCAGAAGAACGAAAAAAATGCACCGAATTAGGCTTGCAACCGGTACACTTGCAAGTATTGGATTATTTATCGCGCTGCAATCGTTATAGCGATACCCCCGCCGCTTTGACTAATTATCTTGGCATGACTCGGGGAACCGTTTCCCAGACGGTATTGTTACTGGTAAAAAAAGGCTTTATAAAAAAAACCACTGATGAGACTGACCGGCGTATGGTTCATCTTAGTCTTCTGGATGCGGGGTGCGATATTTTAAAGCAGGCTAGAACCTCTGATTTATTTAAACAAGCCGAATCATTATTTAAAGAACATAACTTTATTAATAATGAAGAAATGTTCATGACAGCCCTCACGTCTTTACAAAAGGCCAACAAGTCTCAATCATTTGGTCTTTGTAAAACCTGTCAATATTTTACGGTAACGCCAGTTGGTTTTAACTGTGGCTTAACCAAAGAACCACTCAGCCAAAGTGATAGTGAAAAAATATGTCAGGAGCACAGTATTTTATAGATTTCCGGATAGCGATAGCGTAACCTGACGGGCTTGTGTAACAATATATTTTATGAGTGCGACTACTTTCCAAGCCATTAAACAATAGAACACATAAGGTACGGATTTTACTGATAGACACGGATAAG
>CAIMDR010000158.1 GCA_903839795.1 uncultured Methylococcaceae bacterium
AATTTTTCATGTATAGTCTTTCAGAAATTAAATTTCCATTACATGAAGTTTGGAGTCCATACGGATAACATCCCTTAAAGGGATGGTATCCGTTAAGATCGAAATTATTTATCTGAAAATCTATAAATCGTGTTTAGTTGTAGAGCTTGTTCAAGACCGTTGCTTTCATGGATGTCATCCTTAGTCTTCAATTTATAATGGCTCACTGTTATAACGGAATTTTTGATTTACAACTTTTTAGCTAAAACAGCTTTCATCTCAAGACGGGGCAGTTTAAGATTATGTCGTTAGTGTTGGGGCTTTCGGCATCGCTCGGGAAAGCCTGTCGAACCATGAAATATGTGCGGAGAAAAACCCATGAAAGCGCTGCAACGTATGCTGGACGATATTGATATGGAGGTTCACTTGACCCACCATCTTATCGGCAAAAACGCATTGGATAACAGGGTTATGGCGGCAATGAAACAAGTACCGCGCCATGAGTTTTTACCGGCTGATTTACGTTATTGCGCTTACTCTAACGGCCCGGTGCCTATTGGTTTGGGGCAAACCATTTCCCAGCCTTATATGGTCGCCTTGATGAGTGACTTGTTAATGACGAAACCTGCGGATATTATTCTGGAAATCGGTACCGGATCAGGTTATCAGACGGCTATCCTTGCCGGGTTGGTACAACACGTTTATTCCGTTGAAATAATTACAGAGCTGGCGACAACCGCACGCAAACGTCTCCATAAACTCGGTTATAACAATGTAGAGATTCGCAACGATGACGGTTATTTTGGCTGGCCGGAACAGGCGCCATACAATGGCATAATTGTTACTGCCGCTGCGCCTTATATTCCCAAGCCCTTGATTGATCAACTGCGGCCAGGCGCCCGTCTCGTGATACCCGTCGGTTTGCCTTTTGATTATCAGGCGTTGATGGTGGTAGAAAAAAAAGCGAAGGGTGAAATCGAAACCCGTAAGATTCTTGGCGTCAGCTTTGTTCCGCTTACCGGTGAACATCACTCACAACCCCCCTCTTAATAATCTAAAAATCCAACCCTGCCCATTTCTGATGATGAAGGCAGGGTTGGATTATTTTTAGCTTGCTTGACCCGCTTCTGAAGCAGCTGGAACCTCGATTAACCGGCCCGTTGAACATTCGTAGATATAGCCATAAACCGGAATGTTGGCAGGAACCAGTGGGTGGCTTTTAATGCGAAGAACATCCTCCAGCACACTTTGTTCCTGATTTTTAATGGTCAGCCAACTGATATGTTGAGCTTCGTGCGAGCCGGGGCCTGCGCCGGTGTCATACCACAAGCCTTTATCATCCAGAGATGCCGTTGTTAAACTACTGGCCAACAAATCACGCATAATCTCATCGTTAAAAAGCTCCATGCCACAGTTGGTATGGTGAATAACAAACCATTCACGGGTTCCTAATAATTTGTAGGAGATAACCAGTGAGCGGATGGCGTCATCGCTGGCACGGCCTCCGGCATTTCTGATTACATGGGCATCGCCTTCGGATAAACCCGCATATTTTGCAGGATCTAAACGCGCATCCATACAGGTCAGGATGGCAAAATGTCTTGCGGGTGGTAGCGATAAATCTCCTTTATCGCCAAAATCATTTACGTAATCTCTGTTTGCAGATAAAACTTCATTAAGAATTTTACTCATAACTACCTCTTATTATTATTGGGTCATCGGGCAATAAAAACCGTTTGGTTCTGTCATTAAACTTGAAAAAAACGTAAGTATTAAACCGCTCCCTTTGAAAAAGGGGGACTCAATAATTACGAAAAAACCAAACGGGTAATAATTACCTTGAAGCTAAAGTTTACCCTAATAAAATCAGCTTTCAAACAGCAATTTCATATTCCATTACCAGGTATTTATCGGTAAAGGCGCTTTCTGCGCTACAAGTTAACGATGTTTGTTAATTTTATGGTTAAATACTTTGTAGCATTTGAGGCGCATTAATAGACAGACGTCAATGCGACACTCTTTTTAAAGAAATAGAAATGGTTAACTATGGCAAGACGAAGCGAACACAGTTTGGAAGAATTAAAGGCATTGATTTTGTCGGCAGCAGAAACCATTGTCATTGAAGAGGGTTTTTCGGCATTAAAAGTACGCACGATTGCTATGGAAATTGGTTATACCGTGGGCAGTATTTATATGGTATTTACTAATATAGCTGATTTAATTATGCACATAAATGCGAGAACACTGGATGCGATTGTTGTGCAGTTAGAGCAAGTCCAAGAGAGCAGTGCAGAGTCCTCCATTGAAGCAATGGCCAGTAGTTATTTACGTTATGCCAGTCAGAATTTTAATCGTTGGCACACTGTTTTTGACTATTCATTATCGGTAGATTCCAAAATATCGGCTTGGTACCAAGAGAAAGTTGACAGAGTTATTGCCCCCCTTGAAGTACAGTTTTTAGCGTTTGCGCCAGTGCTTTCCGAGGATCAGAGAAAGCGTGCGGCACGCGCTTTGTGGTTCGGCATTCATGGAATTTGTGCGCTTTCGCTAACGGGTCAGCGCGATAAAACTGATATTGATGATATAGAAGAAACGATTGCTTTATTGGTCAAAAATTTTATGCGCGGTTTGTCTCTCTCACCTTAGGAATGCGCATGATATAACTTAGGTATCTTGCTCCCTCTCCCTCTGGGAGAGGGCTGGGGTGAGGGTTTTTAAAAACTCTTGGATACCGTTCGGAGTTTGTAACCCTGACCGAAACGTTTGATGGCTTTAATGGCTTTCAAAACGTGAGTAACGGGGTTGCAAACCCCGTCACGCTTCAAGTCAAAAATTTTATGCGCGGTTTGTCTCTCTCACCTTAGGAATGCGTATGAAATAACTTAGGTATCTTGCTCCCTCTCCCTCTGGGAGAGGGCTGGGGTGAGGGTTTTTAAAAAC
>CAIMDR010000159.1 GCA_903839795.1 uncultured Methylococcaceae bacterium
CTGAATAGTTACAATAATCTTTGGTCGAGTTAGGCGCTTGCCGTAACCCGACACAGATAGTACTATTTGTAAGGTTACGCTGTCGCTAACCCGACCTACGCATCGGATATTTGCAAAAAGTGTAATCCGAGGTATTAAATATGCCAAATCTTCCCATATTAAATTTTTTATCACAAGCATTTTCAGCCAAAAATGCCTAATCTACACTCTCATAGAATTAATTTTTTACTTGTTTAAGTTGGCTATCTACTTAAGTCGGGACATTTTAAGGTTGTCCCGTCTAAAGTTGGCAGCCTTTAATTTGAACGTTAAAGGCTGTAAATTCGCTCTGTTATTTTTTGCGAGTTGCCTTATCCGTCACTTTTTCCCCGATAAAGCCAGTAGCCGGTATAGCGTCCGCTCGCCGATCCCCATGACTTGTGCAACTTTAGCCCGGTGTTCATCATGGCGGACAAGCAGTATTTCAAGATAACGCCGCTCAATTTCGGCTATAGTGGGCTCATGATCAAATGCTAAGGTCACGCCTGTTGACGATTGAACCACTTGACCGCTAGGCAAACCCAGATGTTCAGGATTAATTTTTAACTTGTTACCGGACAGAATAATAGCCCGATCCATGACATTTCTCAGCTCTCGTACATTACCCGGCCAATCATAATTCATAAGGCATTGCAGTGCAGATTCACTTATTCGCTTGGAAAAACCAAGATGAAAAAGAAAATATTCTGCAAGTGCAGGAATGTCTTTCCGTCGCTCGCGCAACGCAGGTGCCGTGATAACAAATACATTTAATCGGTAAAGTAAATCCAAACGAAACTCTCCACGCTGTACCATCTCATGAAGATTTTTGTTGGTAGCGGCGAGAATCCTAACATCCGTTTTAATATCTTCCGTCCCGCCAACACGACGGAAGCGCTTAGTTTCCAATACCCGTAAAAGTTTTGCCTGGATAGCCCGTGAAATCTCCCCAATTTCATCAAAAAACAAAGTCCCCCCACTGGCATGTTCCATCAGGCCAATTTTTTTCTGCGTAGCCCCCGTAAAAGCGCCTCGCTCATGACCAAATAACTCAGATTCAAATAATGATTCCTGTAACGAACAGCAATCGACTGCAATCAATTGCTTTGATGATTGATCACTTAATCGATGAATTTCCTCAGCTACCTTTTCCTTGCCACAACCACTCTCGCCCAATATCAACACTGTTGCCTGAGTTGGGGCAACGGCCTTGATTTTCGAAAACAAGTTTTGCATTTCTTCGCTATCCCCCACCAGAAGACTGGGATCTTCGACTTGGGCGATGTTTGCATATAAATCACCTCGCATATACAAAAGAGCATTATCAATTATTCGACGGATCGCTAATAAAAGTTCTTTCGTATTAATTGGCTTACTCAAAAACTCTGCTACGCCCAGATTGAGTGAATAAGTAGCGTCTTCCGGAACTGACTCCTCGGATAACAACATTAAAATCGGATATTCAGCTGCCAATTGTTTGATCAAGCGTTTACTAAAACTGGTATGAAAAGGATGGTTTAGCAAGATTAAATCGGGAATGGGTTTGACTAATAAACGTTCATATTCTGCATTGTTCACACAAGTCGTTATTTGGTAACCTGCTTGCACTAACTCGGCGGCAATGAGCTGTTGAGAGTCGGTATTACTGCCTATAAGCAGAATGTGTTCTTTCATTGGGGAGCCATGGTGAGCAGAATGCACGTCTGAAAAGTGCATTCAAAATGATAGGCTGCCAATTTAGCAGTTTTTTTTCCAGTATAGCATCAATTTGCAAATGATCTTAAGCCCTTGCCAAGGCTTTCACTGTCAATATGACAGATACAAAAATCAATTCCTGCCAAAAAGGCAAATTAACCTCATTGAGCAGTGACGCTTGGCTTAGAACAAAACGAGACAAATTAAAACACATATTAATAATCAGCTAGATACAACTAATTATTCATATATGGCACGGTTACTGCTATTAGCATTATAACTTGATCTAAGAAATCACAAGGAATGCTTCAATGAATAACCGTCTTAACTTTTTTTATCCCATAACCGTATTGACACTTAGTGCATTGGCATCACCTTGCCAAGCCATCACCTGGCAGTATTTTGATACTCATGCTGATAACGGCGTGCCTAAGACACTGGTTGACATGAGTGCTGAATTGCCTCCCACCCGTGTTGATGACGTGCTTAAACGGCTTCCAGAGCGACTAAACATTAAAAATAACGACCCAACACTGCTTACTGATAATCTGGGCGCTAATATCCAATTGCTTGATGACGCAGAAATCAGCGTAGCTTACGTGACTTCACAAGCCGGTTACGAAAACTCGCTTGGATTCTTTGCCTTTGATCCGTCCAGTATGCCCAAAGCAGTCAGTGCATTAAATACGAAAATCCTGTTTCCTCGTCTTCCTGCCTGGTCAGGGCCGCTGATAAAGTTTGGTCAAGCAGTGAAGCTGGGAAAATTTAAAGCGGGTACGGGTGTCGGCTTTACGCTGGCCTCAAATGGCTGGAGTTGGTCTGGATATCAAGTCAATCCCAATGAACCCGGTAGTGCGATTTTTCAGACCATTAAGGAACTTAACCCGGAACCAGCCCCGTTCAATGCGCACACCGTTTTGTTATCAAGGCCGGCAGACGGAATAGTGGTCTTGGGGTTTGAAGATATGAACCGGAGCGATCCTTCCTGCGATCACGATTTCAATGATGCCGTCATAGCGATTAAAGTGACCCCATTTTCTGCCATCGACCGCAGTCAGATGTCACCGCTTAGTAAAATCGTAACAGACACTGATGTGGATACCGTTCAGGATAATCTGGATGCTTTTCCTCTGGATCCTACCAGGGCGGCAAGACGCTTTTATCCTAGTGCTAACGGTTATGGCTACTTGGTCTTTGAAGATAACTGGCCGAAGATAGGGGATTTTGACATGAACGATCTGGCACTCAGTTATCGGGCGGTTGAAACTTTAAACGCCAAAAACCAAATCACCGACCTTACCTTGACTTATAATATCGTGGCGCGTGGGGCACAGAATGATAGTGCTTTTGCGGTTCATCTTCCCGGTGTGCCACGCTCAGCGATTGATCAGACGACCAGTACACTCTCGGTCGCCTCTCAACCTTCTGTTCCGTTAGTGCCTGAAAGCGGCCAAAGCGAAGCGGTCTTAATCATGACCCCATCAGCCCTCTCATTGACCCCTACCGGTAGCGGTTGGCCCTGTGGATTTTTTAATACGGTAACCACATGCCCCCGGTTTGCGCCAGTGCCTTTGGTTGCAAAGATTCATTTCAACCAACCCTTGGCGCGTGGTCAGATGGCTTCTGCCCCTTACAATCCCTTTATATACGCCAACCGTTACGCTGGACGGGGCATAGAGGTGCATTTAGTCGATCATCCGCCAACCGCTAAAGCCGACCCGAAATATTTTGGCACTTACGATGACACCACTACCCCCAGTCAAGGCAAGTATTACCGAACCACTACCAACCAGGCTTGGGGAGTTGATGTTCCTGAAGCTTGGCTCTACCCGGCCGAATGGAACAACATAAATAATGTCTATTTGAGTTTTCCAAGTTGGTCTGCAGGTATCTCTAATTTAACAACCACTAACTGGTTCGTGAGCAACATCAACGCGAAACTAATATTCAAACCTTGATACCAATCAGATAGAGGAACCCAACAATGAAACTAATAAACAGCTTTTTAATGATGCTCCTGCTCGCCATTAGTGCTTACAGTAGCGAAATACAAGCAGATACCGCCAGTGGCATATTTCGATATGATACCGCACGCCTGCTTCCTGTCGATATTCAATTGGTCGTGCCTGACGGACAAACAGTGCTACTGAGTTTTTACAGTAAAGGCGACACTGGCTTAAGACTTTTGGAAAACGACTTTACCGATGCGCAAGGTTACTATGGTGGGGAATTACAGTTGCCCATACATCTTAACGAAGTGACTCTAGTGGTGAAGTCTGCAAACCGGCAAGACACCTACACCTTGGCTGTCAATAACATGGTTACTTACACAGAATAAGTTTAAAAATACCAGGAATACTCAAATGAAAAATACGTTTCTTAGTCAAATAGCCTGTGCCTTAATCGCCATAGCCATCAATACAGCAGCTTATGGGGACTCCCAACCTTTGGCGGCAACGATAGAGTTTGATCCCATTAATGTGGTTGACGATGCCGGGGCAAAAATCAACAATGCAATTCTTACCTACCAAGGTACAAAATATTTAATCAACTTCGATGGACTGAGCGTAGGGGGAACAAAAGGGGTTCAAGTACTCGTCACCGCAGAAGTGTATGGATTAAACAATCTCAATAATTTTGCAAATAACTACGTCAACGAATTAATTCAAGATAATAGTGATGTTGCCAGCAGTAATTCGCTATGGATAATTAATGATCAAGGTGTCGCTATCAATTTACACACCAATAATCCTGATCTGTCGCTGGCTTCCGGGGGAGATTTCGCGTCTGTTGGGTTTGGTAAAGCTCAATAATAAAGGGTGCCATCTTGAACAAAAATAGAAGCCTGTTTTTATAACTAAAGTTTCAGAGTTCAATTTCTACTGTACCGAAACAATAAGTATTTTATTTAAAACATCTCTGATCATAATTATTCAGTTCCCCTCTTTAAACATAGAGTGGTGAGGGAGATTTTATTAGATAAATCCCCCTCACCCCCCCCTTTTTTTCAAAGGGGGGGGGGTGAATGTTTACTCTCTCCAAATCAAAGTATCTGTGCCGGGTTGCGGCTAGCACCTAACCCGATCTATGCAATGGGGGTCATACTAATGAGAATGCAGGGTAAAGCTGAAGAAACTTTACCCGATATGACAAGAATGACTGAGTACCAGTACTAACATCCTTAGCTTATATCTATGCGCAATATGCCTTTAAAATAACCTTTGAAAAAAATAATATGATCCATAAAATAACTGAAACACCCGAAAAAATGATACGTAAATTAGCCCTAACCGGATTTGCTGCACTTGCACTTTCAACAATGGCTGTTTCAGCACAAGCAAGTTCATTAATAACGAATGGTGATTTTGAGACCACCACGGCTACCGGTTCAACTCAATTTAAGAGTGGCATTAATGGCAGTAATGTTGCAGGTACCGGCTGGAATATTGGCGCAGGTTCTGCCGGCATCCATCCCACACTTACATTTTTAACTTTTCCTGGTACTGATGGCACTAGTACTGCTGGCACTAGTCTTGACGGTAAGACTGTCTCTACTTTGCATTTGTGGGATAAAAATTACAGTGCTAACCCTGGCAAAAATTATATTCCTCAGACAAGCCCTGTCGGTGGAAACTTCATAGTGGCAGATGGCGGCTTTCAATTGACCACTCTTTATCAGTCAGTTTCAGGACTGACGGCCGGCCAAAAGTATGAGCTGACTTTTTATCAAGCAGCAGGGCAGCTATA
>CAIMDR010000160.1 GCA_903839795.1 uncultured Methylococcaceae bacterium
CAGCATTACCAATAAGTCAAATTTACAACCTTTTGATTTACAAGAATTTCCATAATGAGAATTGCTGCTTTGTCAAAGGGGAAAGTGAATAACTACCCCTGATATGTATAATAATGATTAGGGGGCTCTGCTTACCATCAAGCCATCGGCTTGCAATTTTAACGCTTTAGCTTTGTTCAACATAACATTACGTAGCGGGGGTAATTGCAACAGAGAGGCGGAGTATTCCCATTGATAAGCAGCTTTTAGCTTGTTCATTGCCTCAGGATAAGGCATTAATTGCCCCTCTGTCAGCACTTGAATGGCATCTTCTGTATCTGCCATCGCCAATTTGGTAATTTCTCTACCATTAACTGCATTTAACGAGATGGCTTGGTCATCCAGTGCATTGGAATTTCTAATATTTTCCAACGCATTGATTGTTCTCAAAAATAATGACACGGCAACTACTTGCGAAGAGCTAATTTTGGTGGTTCTATCCGCGTTAGACGAGGTAAGGTGACCGGGAGAGAGATTAAACTCGTCGGTATTATAATAAGCAACCGCTTCTTCTATACTGCTAACGCTGTTGTTATGAAAGAAAGGTGCCGTATCGGCGGCTTCAATCAAACTGGGCGCATTAAAACGACCTTCGCCATAACTACACGGTGTATCCTCATCATTATCACTACACCTGCCTTTTACATCGACATCGCCAATACCGCCGTCTATTGCTATAGTTGGATCCAATAATAAAGCCGGTTGATCTTTCATTAATTCAATGCCGGTATTTCGGGTAGGATTGCCGCCCGTTGTTGAGCTGATCGCACCTGCATTACTGTGACAGCCGTTACAATTGGCGGACTTGCCCAAGACGGGTTTACCAGAAACAACCGGATTATTTTTTTGGTTAAACAACACCAAACCGCGTTGTACTATTTCGGAAGTAAAAGTCATTTTACTTAAGTTTAATTCCTGGCTACGCCCCACCGAGAGCATATAGGCTTGCAATGCATTTAATTCGACATCGGTTGGCAAACGGAAATCAGTGCCTGGGGTTCTTGCCAAAGACTTGGTACAATGCTGAACAATTGCACCGATGGCAAATTCGCGCAGCGAGCCGGTTCCCACTGAGCCATCACCAGACCAACCGAGTGCGTTGGCAAATTCTTCATCCAGCGCAAATTCACCCTTCACACCATTGGGATTAATTAAGAGTTCGGTGGTGATTGATTTGGACAAACCCAACGTATGCGGCACACTGCGCATTACACCCGGTTTATCGAAGCCGTCTATATTGGCCAAAACCAAGCCCAGTTGGCGCATTAGTTTTGGGTTCTCTAAATTGGCAAGTGCCGGATTGGTTTCAGCAACAAACAACGGATCAGATAGTGGCAGATTAGCGATATATTTGGGATCAATCGTATGATTGTTATCCAATCGATGACAAGTGGAACAGGTACGGCCATTGCCATTAAAGGTTTCGTTAACAAAAAGTCGGCGACCTTCTGCAATCTGTGCGCCCATCACACCGGCTAAATTGGTTTGATTGGCATCAGCGGCAAGTGCCAACTTGGGCAATAAAAAATCGAAAGCAGACCCGGTTTCAGGCAAGGAATTGACCTGCCCCACATTGGCCTGAGCCCAAGGTTTATCTGAATAATACAAATTCTGTAAAAAATCGGGAGCCCCTGCAATAACAATACTTTGATCAGGACTTTTACCCGCCAGTGTTACCGTTACCATATCGATTTTAAAATCAGCCAAGGCAATTCGATTGATTTGTGTAGAAAGTTCGGCAATACCATTTTTTTGACTTAAGGTGCCAAGGCGAAAAAAACCATCGCCCATTTCCGGCTTAACAGTGCGATTGTCGCCTTCACGATTATCAACCAACCAGACATCATAAGCTTGCTTGTCAAGACCTTTGACTTTAACTGACAGTGCGCCACTTATCAGGTTAAGATCCATAACACCACGCGCCTTTGAGGCGGTGTTTGATAAAATTTTAGAATGCGCCAGTGCTAAATGCAGCGTGGTAGCATTTCCGCCTCGTGCTTCATAATTTTCTTGCCATTGACCATAAATGCCTTTCAATGCATCCAGGTTGCCATGACCTAAAACTACCTCTCCGTTGGTTTCAGATTTAAACGCGTAATGAGTAACGCCACCACTGATAAGAACCATAATGGTGATCAAGGCCAATAGTCGTGTTCGTGTCATTTTTATGTGTTATTTAAAATAGTAATAAAGTAAAGGCGATGTGTCTTTCTAAAAGTCGCCCAACAATTAGACGTTTATTTACCAAGGATAATTAAACTCAACTTACCTTGGTTTTAAGTCTGGGCTTTGTCAGTATTTAATCCAACCACCGCAAAATATCTAGCAATATTTATACCATAAAAAAATTGTAGTAATTGTATGACATAGAGAGGCAATGACTTATTAAACCAGGTTATTTAACACAAAAAATTACATTATTGGGTCATATCACACACTTTTGAAATAAACAAAGTAGAGTATTTAAAGCAATAAGTACCCGTGAGGCAGTTACCACACTACACAACCTATAACTCAATCTTCAAGTTTTTAATTTTTGATTCCAGTAGACGGTCTATAACAAACAATAGACGTAGGTCGGAATAAGACCACCCAAGCTTAGCGCGTGGTGGCGTTTCCGGTGCTCTCGTTCAGCGTGCCGGAAACGCTTATTCTCGCTTGCGCTCGAAAAGCCTTATTCCGGCCTACGCAGTTTCTGGCACTCAATCTTCAAATTGAGTTCGGGAACGTCAAGGTAAGAAAACTTGATGATTGAGTATATTGGGTTTTGTATAGCATCGAGGTTACACATTAATGTCGGGGAACCGCTCTAACTTCGGTATTTTTATCCAGACTAAAAAGGGATGGCTTTTGTTGTGTTAAACTCCTGATCTTGGCTAGCGTGGCTTTACCGACTAGTCTCAGCTAATTTTTTTGAATCCAAGGGAGCGATAAAACACTATGAGCCAATTTATGCAACTCGGCCAAACTGCCATTCAAAATAAAAATATGGCCGAAGCCGTGGATTGGTTTAGCAAAGCCTTGGAAGAAAGCCCAAAAGATCCACAAATTCAGGCCTGCCTGGGGCAATCGCTATGCTGGGAAGGTTTGCGTGATCAGGGAATAATCCATTTACGGCAGTCAGGGCAAGTGTTGCTAAAAAAAGCCCGATAAAACCGCGATGTGAATTTAGCACTGGATATGGCCGATCAATTACAATATTGGCATGACTATCCAGGTGCACTTGAGGTCTGCAAACAGGCGGTACAGATCAATCCGGACGTAGTTAGGGGTTATCAATTACTGGCTTTAAGCCATTCCCGTTTAAATCAAAAAAAATCCGCTTTGGCGGCCGGTCGAAAGGCCTTGCAACTGGCCCCAGACA
>CAIMDR010000161.1 GCA_903839795.1 uncultured Methylococcaceae bacterium
AAAGGGGGACTGAGGGGGATTTATCTAATAAAATCTCCCCTAACCCCTCTTTGTCAAAGAGGGGGACTGAATAATTACTTCGTGTTTGTTGCAGTCGCCTGGTTATTAATGGTTTTGAGTGGATTACCCGGCATACCCGTACGAGGTGCTATTGCTTTGTATGGGCATTATTGGGTTTTAGGTGCGGCGATTATTTCTACCATTATGTTGACCTTATGGGTCGTCGAAAATGCTCGCTTATGCGAGCGGTTGATCGATAACTTGTCGGTGAAACCGAGTTTATGGAATAGAAACGCCATCAATTGGGCCATTCGTGATAATAAAGTCGCACAGGAATGTGTGTCGGACTGGTTGGATATTAAACTGGTTTCTTGTTTAACGGCGACTCTACAGCCGCTTATCTGGGGGCCGGTCGTGTGCATTTTTCTGTTGGTAATGGCACGCAGTCCGGTGATAGATGATTGGGATTTACCTTGGGGGTTGGAAATAGTATTTATTACCTTGTTACTGTATGCCATCTCTTCAGAGCTATTTTTACAGCGAGGTGCCAAGCGTGCGCGTACAAAAGCAATTGTCCAGTTGACCGGAAAAATCAGTGTACAACGTAATAGAAATCGTCCTGACGAATCCGCTATCAAACGCATAGAGGCCGAGATTGAACGGATCATGATGCTGCGTGACGGCGCCTTTAGACCTTGGTATGAATTGCCATTGTTGCGATCATTTGGTGGCCTTGGTACCTTAGTAGTTGTGCTGCAATACTTTGCAGGGGTTTGGGGCAGTGGCTCTTTATGAGTAGAACCCGATGGGGTTATGTTAGTGAGTTGCTTGAATTAAAAGGTAATGTAGGTATTAAGATAGTTTGATTTGTCGGGTTACGCTCTCGTTAATCCGACTTACCCAACTGTAATTGCAAAAAGTGTAAACCGAGGAATGAAGGATGCTTTATTAGATAAATCCCACTCGGCCCTCGCTTTACTCTTCCCCTTTTTCACAGGGGGAGGAGAATAATTACGAATTTACTTATCCGGCTACATTTTTTATGAAGCGTAACGGAGTTTTCAACTCCATTACTCACGTTTTGAAAGCGATTGAAATCTCCAAAAGTTTCGGTCGGGGTTGCAAATCTCGACGGCATCGTAAATCTTAAAAGATTCTTACCACGAAGGGGCGAAGTTATATTTTTTTATTTTTCTTCGTGTCTTCGTGGTGAATAAATGGGTGTTTGCAGCCTATTGAGAACAATAAAATTAAAGCTCCCCAAAGTAAACAAGGTACCAGCCAAAACCAGCTTTGGTAAAAGGTAACCGGCGGATTTTTAAGATAAGGCACTTCATAGACGCTTGCCCAAGGTTCATGAACCGGTGATTTTTCCAGTATTTCACCTGAAGCCAATGATACCGTGGATATACCGGTGTTCGTGACGCGCAACACCGGTCTTCTAAATTCTACGCCCCGCGCTAAAGTCATGTATAGGTGTTGGTAAGGTTCTTGCCAGGTGCCGTACCAGGAATCATTGGTTACATTGACGATAAACTGCGCCCCTAATTGAGCCAGTGAGCGAGAAAACCCCGGGAACAGACTTTCATAACATATTTGTGCTCCCATTTTATAACCGTTCCATTTTAACAGGCTGGTAGGGCCTGAACCTCTTGCAAAATGACCGGTTTCCGGTAACCAGTTTCGGATTTCAGGGAAAAATTGTTCGCCGGGAATGTATTCCCCAAAGGCCAGTAAAATAGTTTTGCTGTAATGAGGCGGTACAATTTCACCGTTGTTATTTAATACAAACAGGGAGTTGGTAATTAAGCGGGATTTTTCATCCACACTGTACGCGCCGGTAATCAGTGGCAGTTGTCTGTTATTAAGAAATTCAGACAAAGCAATGGGCAGTGCATTGAATTTAAATTGTTCCCCCAGTAAAGCAGGAAAAGCGGTTTCAGGCCACAAGGCAAAGTCGATTTTTTTATCCGGGTGGCTGTTAAGTGCATTATCGGTTAGTGTTATATAACGATTAAGAATTTCTTTGCTATAACCCTTACCCAATTCAGCGGCCATTTTTTCTGAATTTTCAGTGCTCGCCTGAACCAGTAGCGTCGTAAAAGAGGCATCCGGTTGTTGTAATCTTGCTTTAAGCCACAGACCACTGACATTCAGCAGTATAAAACCGGCGATAACCGTTGCCGCTATTATTTTTCCAGCGGTCTGCTTGCGTTTTTGCCAGGCAATGTAAAGCGGCCCATTGCACAGTAAGGTTGCGGCACTGAGTCCGCTAAAACCGATAAATTCTGCCCATTGGTAAAGGGGGATATTAGCTCCAAACCAAGAATAACCGAAATTCCAATCAAACAGGGTAAATGAATAAGCTTCGGATAATACGGTGATGATTGCCATCAATCCTAGCGAAAGTCGTTCCGACCATTTAAATTTTCGCTGCCCGATAAACCAAAGCAATCCGGCCAAAGGGACAAACAAATGCCCTATCAATGCATAAATCAGCATCCCAAGAACCGCAACCGGCCAATCCAGATGAGCAAATTCGTGTAGCAGGTAGGTCATCCAGTTAAAACCAATCAAGGTAAAAACAAAAGAAGTGATTAAGCCGCCAAAGAATACGTCTTTAAGACGGGTTTGTCGGCTCCAGAATAGCCATAACGGCACAAAACAGAACAAAGAAGCCCACGGAGGAAACGGAATGTAACTGGTGCCGATCAGGAATCCTGACAGAACGGGGAGTAGCCAAGTTTTTTTGGTAGCGGGTAAATCGTTATTCATGGTTACAATAAAGAGGTTGTGTGTTGCATGGGATTCTTATCAGGAAACAGCGGGGGATTTATTTAATAAAATCTCCCCTAACCCCTCTTTTTCAAAGAGGGGAACTGAATAATTACGTCTCGACCTGTCACGAGATTACCCCTTTTATTTGACGGGGTGATGACAGTTTTTTTATTGATGGTTAATTGCTTTATCTGTTTCAATCAGATGTAGGCCGAAATAAGGCTTTTCAAGCGGGCTACCAACTAAGGTGGGACACTGAGCAGCAGAATGATTCGACAAGTACCAAAAAGTTCGTCATTCCGGCAGGGATTGCCGGAATCCAGTTGCCATGGA
>CAIMDR010000162.1 GCA_903839795.1 uncultured Methylococcaceae bacterium
ACTCATTTTTAATAAGTAAATTAACACATCCGTTGTCATACCCCGGACATATAGACTCGTTACAATACGTCTCCGCGCTTGCTGATCGTGATACAGTGGGGCGGTAGCGTGCCCAGTCTTACAATCGTTTAAAATATAAACGCACTATGAAAGTTTTGGTTACCGGCACTGCAGGCTTTATTGGATCATTCGTCGCTCAACGTTTACTCGAAAGAGGCGATGAAGTCGTCGGTCTTGATAATATCAATGATTATTACGACGTCAATCTTAAATACGGTCGACTCGAAAAAGCAGGCATTAAAAAAGATCAGTTGGCTTGGTATAAATTTGTACAAAGTGATCAATACCCCAATTATCGTTTTATTCAAATGAATCTGGAAGACAAACAAGCCCTACAAATGCTGTTTGCCAATGAGAAATTTGATAGAGTCTGTCATTTGGCTGCACAGGCGGGGGTACGCTATTCCATTGAAAATCCGTATGCTTATGTGCAAAGTAATATTGACGGTTTTTTAAACATTCTGGAAACTTGTCGCTGGAATAACATAGAACATTTGGTCTATGCCAGCTCCAGTAGCGTCTATGGTTTAAATGGAAAAGTGCCTTTTTCTGAAAAAGACTCGATTGCTCATCCCGTCAGCCTTTATGCAGCGACCAAGAAAAGTAATGAATTAATGGCTCACTCTTATAGCCAGCTTTATAATTTACCAACGACGGGCTTACGTTTTTTTACGGTGTATGGGCCGTGGGGACGCCCCGATATGTCGCCGTTTTTGTTTACTGATGCCATTTTAAATGACCGCCCGATTAAGGTATTTAATAATGGCGATATGTTGCGTGATTTCACTTATATTGATGATATCACTGAAGGTGTTATTCGCAGCATCGATAAGATAGCTCAACCCTCACCAACGTGGGATGCTGAAAATCCTGACCCAAGTACCTCATCAGCTCCCTACCGTATCTATAATATCGGCAACTCTTCTCCGGTTAAGCTCATGGATTTTATCCAAACCATTGAACAGGTGTGTGAAAAAGAAGCCGTAAAAAACTTTTTACCCATGCAGCCCGGCGATGTGTATCAAACCAATGCGGATACCTCAGCGCTTGAAGAAGCTATTGCTTATAAACCCTCTAAGCCCATCGTCGATGGTCTTCAAGAAACTGTCGCCTGGTTCAAGCGGTATTACGCTTTATGAAAACAATGTTAAACGTTTTGATCAAAACTTACTTCACGTAGGGATCATTTTATGATTTGGTCATTCACAACGACACTGACCGTTGGCGGCATAGTTATCACCGCTATTAAATTTCTGTAAAGGGGCTGTCCCCTAAACCTGCACCTTTACATGCAACGCCAAATACATGGCTACACATCGATTTCACTTCGTTGCATCGCGGCTACTTGATTCCGCTAGGATCAGCACTCCTATTTTAAATAGTCATGACTAAAAAGTTTTAACAGCCTATAATTGACTTTAACTTTATGACTAGCGAGTAATAATGTAATGAGTACAATGATAGTTGAACTCTATGATGCTTTAAAAGATGCGGGTGCATCTGAAGAAAAAGCAAGAACTGCAGCGAAAACAATGGCAGATTATGATAGTCGCTTTAATAAAATTGATCAGGATTTATCACTAATAAAAGCTGAAATTACAATTTTAAAATGGATGTTAGGTTTTCTTGTTGCAGGCATGGTTTCTTTGCTGTTTAAGATTTTTACAGCTATTTAATCTAAAGGGACTGCCAACTTTGCCTTTGCACTCCAAAACTAAAGTGTTCATGCTATAATCAACTCTAAATTTACGTGCACACAAAGGCGCCCATAATGTTTGATGACAGATTTTTTGATGATTGGTTGGATACGCAAGCACAAAAAGTGATGGAACAAGTAGCCAGTGGCCAAAGTATTTCTCCTGATCAAATGATGATTTTGATGCTTAAGGCTCAAACCAATCATTTTGCGCATCTAGATGTTGATTTACGTGGTGAAATGAAGGCACTCCGCGAAGACATGGATAGGCGGTTTGAACAAGTTGAAAAGCGCTTTGAACAAATGCAACTTGAAACAGTTAAACGTTTCGAACAGGTCGATAAACGCTTTGATCAACTGACCTCACGTATGGATCATTTTATGATTTGGTCATTCGCGACTACACTAACCGTTGGTGGTATCGTTATCGCCGCTATTAAGTTTCTGTAAGGACTTAACAATTGCTGGGGGCAGAACAAAGTTATATTCAAATGCAGTAACTCTGCCCAATTTAAACACCCAGCCATTGAAAAATATAAACAGCATTCCATGACACCAAAGCGCCATAGACGTATTGAAATAACTGGTAAAGGAATAACTGGGGTCAGAATAACTGGGAATAACTGGGGTCAGGAATAACTGGGGAGAATAACTGGGGTCAGAGTAAA
>CAIMDR010000163.1 GCA_903839795.1 uncultured Methylococcaceae bacterium
ATCTATTACTTTAGCTGTTTTTGCAGGCAATAGCTGAAGCGATTGCACTCCCGCTTTTTAAGTGCTTTCGTGTCCTTCGTGTCTTCGTGGTGAATAAAAGCGGTTCGCTAATCGTTATGAATCTCGGCATATAAAGCACGATATTCATCGCTTAGCTTATGATTGGGAACGTAATGCACTAAAGGTTGCGATACCGTATGAGACTCTCTGACTTTAATTGAAGGTGATATCATCGCGGCAAGCACAGGCAACCCCTCGGCAATCAGTTCATCAACTAATTGGCGCGGTAAATTGGCCTGTTTTTGGAATTGGTTAACGATAATCCCTTCAATCTCAAGGTTTTGATTATGATCGGCCTTAACTTCTGTTACTGCCAGCATCAAGGTATATAGAGCTTCTCTGGCAAAAGTGTCACAATCAAACGGAATTAAACATTTTTCGGCCGCGATTAAGGCTGATTGACTGTAGAAGTTAAGAACAGGTGGAGTGTCCATGTAAATAGCGTCAAACCCTTCCAGCTTTTCCAGCGCTTCTTTTAGCTTAAAAATTTTAAAGCGCGATTCCAAACGACCTTGCAAAGGCTCAAGCTCGGGATGTGATGGAACAACAAACAGGTTGGGAAAAGGCGTTTCATGAATAACCGCGTCAAGTCCTGCATTGTTGTTGCCCCCGAACAGGGACAGGCTTAAACAATCTTTAAAGAAAAGGGCAATCGTCTTATCGCTTTCGGTAACTTTGTGTCCCAGCAGATAATGCGTAGAATTACCTTGAATATCCAGATCAATGACCAAGGTGCGCTTACCCTCCATGGCACTGATGGCGGCTAAATTGCAGGTAATCGTTGATTTACCGACACCGCCTTTCTGATTAAAGATGACTCTGCGCATATTATTTCCCTTGAAATCAAAAAGATAAAAACCGTATTATAAGCCTTGACCCCGTAATATCAAATGCGTATAAAGGTTTTAGCATGACAGGATGGACATTCCGGGATTTCACTGGGTGTTTTAAAGGCTATTTCTTTACCGCAGGCATCACAAATAAACGTTCCTGGCACCGTAATATCGCCGCTATGATAGGTATGGGCTTCTGCAAGTTGCTCCAACTTGGCCAGTTCCAGACGGGTTTTGTCAGCAACGCTTAAAAAAGCGTCCAGTGTGAAGTTTTCAATCAATTCAATATCAAATTTAAACCACTCTGAAAGTGAATCTTTATCTTCCTTCTCGGATAAGCCGTGGGCAGCCTGTTCAATATCACGTTTAATATAACCTGATAACTTGTTCAGTTCATCGGCCGTCAAGTCGCTACTTTTGCTGGTTTTTTCTTTGGAAATTTCTAACGCTTCAGCAAAAGAATGCAACGTATCTTCCATGGTTTCATGGAGATGTTTCATAAAATCGGAATAGGCGGCGATCAATTTATTTTTGTTCATGGTTTAGCTCCTGAAAAATGACGCTTTAGATTTAAGCAACAGTGCGGTATTCTAACGCTTTTGACTGGTAAAAGACGAGAAGGATGCAAGAAAATTATCAACCGCTCTCAATTGAGCAAGACGTACAGGCCGCCTGGGATGTTTCAGGGGTATTTAATGTCTCGGAATCTTCTGCTAATGATACGC
>CAIMDR010000164.1 GCA_903839795.1 uncultured Methylococcaceae bacterium
AAGTCTATTTAAAGATTATCGATTCTCAAGGCTTGTTAATGGCCAATTAAACTTAACCCAAAGCGTTTGTAGGTTTGAGCTACTTTTTCCGATTTGTTTTAAACTGTGCAATAATTTGAATTGAGGTGTGTGATGATTGGTGGCAAAGTATCGTCTCTACTTTTCATCTTAACTGAAAAATTGGCAGTAGCGTCTTGAGATACAACTCAATAGACTCCATTCCAACTGACCAACCGTAGGTTCCTTCATACCAGTAAACCCATAAAGAAAAAACAGTGCAGATCATGAATGAAAATATTAACTGTCTTATACCGACTAATGACTTATTTTCTACAGTTCTTTCGCCTATTCTTAATGCGATCATAGAATTTAACTCACTGTAGTCATTGGAGGTGGGTGAAAAAAAGCGAAGCCACTGCATTAATTTTAACAACCGACGTGGAATCTGCTCCGAAGAAATAAGGTTGATGAGAATTTTAATCGAGTAAACGCCACTTAGCAAAACAGCCAGTGTACCGACCCCCATCGCCAAAAAAGGTGTTAATACATAATAACTGCAAAAAACGATGGCAATCAAAACAAGGAAGAGGAAGCTTGTTTGCATATTTGTACTTGACCAGCGAAAACCGCTGAGCCGTCGAACGATTACGTAGATCATCAATACATGAAAAATATACGATCCAAAGAACGCGATACCCGCTCCCTTCAAACTGAAAGAATCCACACATAGCCACGCGAGACCCAGATAGACGACAGTCCAAGCCAACTCGGAAAATATCAGGAGGTTTTGTATACCTTTGGCGACAATAATAAAACCCATCGGCCAGGAAATCACGCGAAGAAACATTCCCAAACATAACCAGCGTAAGATATCCACCGCGCCTTCGAATTGCTGTGTGTAAAAAAGCGCAATAACCAGTGGTGAAAATGTTAAGGTGGCTATTACACCCGGCCCTGCCAACAACATACTGACATGAGCCTGTTCATTCACTAAACGGTTGCATTCGGTATTGTCTGAGGCGATAGCGGTTAAACGGGGATAAAAATCCGCTCCCATAGCCTGCAAAATGAAGCCTAAATATAATCCACCCAGTCCCCACGCAGCTTGGTACAAGCCAGCCGCATCGAAACCAACTTTACGAACAACAATAAGGCGTACCGCATAAGCAGCTCCTGACATCAACAGACCACTGGCCATAAATGCGAAACCGAGCTTCAACAGAGCAGCTGCTTCCTGGCCTACTTGCGAAGCGGATATTGAAGGTCTTTGTATCTGTATTTTTCGGCTGTACCACCATGATGTTAGGATACCTATAGCGGAAACCAGTATATACGATATGACAATACCCTCTTCGCGAAGCAAATATATCACCAAAATGCTGATAATTGCGCCGAACAGGGTACCCAATATTCCCATCTTGGCCATATCAGAGATGCGCCGCATTCCTTGGATTAATGCCCCTTGACCTCCGGAAACCAGATTGAAAAACACACCAATTGACATCAATGCTATGGCTGCGGCATGTTGGGCGCTGCCAAAAGTCAAGGTCGACACAGGCCCGGAAAATACGGCCAGTAAACCAGCGCCGAGTACTCCAAGAAGGAGCGAAATTCGTCGAAGCACTGCGGCAGTTTGAGCGACTCTTTCGGTGTCGCCCGAACCCACAGCCTCGGCTATCTGCCGCACACCGCTGCTGTTAATACCCATGCCAGCAATATTAATCGTAAGTTCGATAATGGATCCATACAGCCCCATCAAGCCGATACCGGACGGCCCCAGCAACATCGCCATAGTTTTGGTACGAACGATACCAATGGCAATATTAACCAAAGAAGAACCGCCAATCAACGCTGAAGACTTCAATATTTGGTCGTAGGTATGTTTTTTAGTCATGACAACTCTTGATTAGTAACAGGTTTGAAATATTTAGGATTTATGTGAATCATGGTGGGTGCATTTTTACAGGGTCACAAAGAATCAATACGAAGCCCAAAACCAAATTTTACCCGCCAAACCATATAGCCGTCATCCCGGCAGGGAATGCCGGGATCCAGTTGCCATGGATGGCAAATCGTAAAGCAGCTAAAAAACCTTAAGCTTTACCCACATTAATACATCCATATACTCTTTATCCCGGTGATCCATGCCGGGATAAAGAGTTGTAGGTCGAATTAGGCACTAGCCGTAACCCGACATAGACACTTTGAATTGTCGGGTTACGCTGTCGCTAAATCGACCTACGCGACTAATATCTTGGCATTAAAGGGCAGGCGTAAAGCCTGCCCCTACAAAAAATGTCCCGCCTTAAGTGGATGCCTAATTTTTCGATCAGTAAGAAGCCCTCGAAATTCTTATATAGTCACGCCTTTACAATATTATTATCAACTGCCAAATAGCGACCGCGAGAGTCAACGATGAGCTTTGCGTTTTCTTTAATTAGGCCATAATCGAACTTATCGTGATCGGTGGCTAGCAACACACAGTCGAATGCGGACAAGTTTTCTGCCGTTAGCTCAACGCTAGTGAGATTAAAGCTGTATTTGCGTATGACCGGAAAAACTGGAATATGAGGATCGCTATAGGCAATATCTGCCCCTAAATTACGCAGTTTTTCCATGAGTATGACACAGGGAGATTCGCGCATGTCATCCACATTTTTTTTATAAGCGATGCCAAGCACCAGAATTTTGCTGCCATTGATCGCTTTTTTTGCCAAGTTCAATGCCGAAGCTACCTTGTCAACCACATAATCAGGCATGGAGGAATTGACTTCGCCGGCTAATTCAATAAAACGTGTGTTAACACCATACTCTCTGGCTTTCCAGGTGAGGTAGAAAGGGTCAATTGGAATGCAATGTCCGCCTAACCCCGGGCCTGGATAATAGGGCACAAATCCAAAGGGTTTGGTTGCAGCCGCGCGGATCACTTCGTGGATATCAATGTCCATCTTGTCTGCAACAATTTTCATTTCGTTGACCAAGCCGATGTTTACCGCTCTGTGGATGTTCTCGAGCAACTTGGTCAATTCAGCGGTCTGCGTAGAACTTACCGGTACAACTTTGTCGATTACTTGTCCATATAATAAAAGCCCCGCCTCAAGACATGCTTGCGTGTGACCTCCGCAAACTTTGGGAATAGTGCGTGTACTAAAGTTTGGATTGCCCGGATCTTCGCGTTCTGGCGAGTAGACAAGGTAAATATCATTGCCAACCTTTAGACCAGTGGATTCAATGCGAGGAAGCAGTTCTTCCTTGGTTGTGCCGGGATAAGTTGTACTTTCCAGAGAAAAAATCTGACCCGGACGAAGATAAGGAACCAGTGCGTCTGTTGTATTTAAAATAAAGCTAAGATCGGGTTCACGATATTTGTTAAGTGGCGTTGGTACACAAAGAATTAGGGCATCAACTTCTGTCGCGCGAGAAAAATCTGTTGTCGCCTCAAAACCTTTAGCGACAGCAGCTAATATTGCTTGATTGGGGATATGTTCGATGTAACTCTGACCCTTAAGCAACGAATCAACTTTGCCGGGGTCAATATCGAATCCAATAACCTTATAACCTACTTCGGCGTAACGAAGCATAAGAGGAAGACCGACATAGCCGAGACCAATAATACCAATGACTGCCTGCTTTTCTTTAAGTCGTAGAAATAAATTGTTCAATTTTTGCTCCATCTGATGAGTTAATTTTATTCTTTGTCGTATATTTAGGAAAAAAGGTGTGACCCCAATGCTGTTAAGGATTGCGCATGAAATAACTTAGGCATCTTGCTCCCTCTCCCACCCGGAGAGGGTTGGGGTGAGGAGGTATATGGTCAAGTTATTTCTAACTTAACAACATTGGTGTAATCCCTTTTGACAGGGGCGTAACCATGATAAAGTTTATCAATTTTGCATAATTTTAAGTATAGACTAAGGTTTGCGATTAATCACAAGGTCATGATGTTACGCTACTGACAATTTACCAAAAGGGTGATCAAAAGAATTGTCCATCAGAATTGCGCCATTCGGTATACCGTAGGGGCAGAAGATTTTCTGCCCGCTGTTATGCGGCGTGTTATCAGGGTAGAAGATTTTCTACCCCTACGGATTGCCCTTGATAGTGCCATCAGAATTGCGCTATTTTGTATACCGTAGGGGCAGAAGATTTTCTGCCCGCTGTTATG
>CAIMDR010000165.1 GCA_903839795.1 uncultured Methylococcaceae bacterium
TAAAGCACCGCCAGCAACATGGCCAGACGATTTTGGTCAAAACCCACGGCCAACCGCCTTGGATTGCCATATTGACATTCGGTGACCAAGGCCTGAATTTCTACCAATAAAGGCCGCGTGCCTTCCCATAACACCGTCACCACGCTACCTGATGACGGCTTTTCCGCACGGTTTAAAAACATGGCCGAAGGATTTTTGACTTCTTTAAGTCCGGTACTGTCCATGGCAAAAAAGCCCAACTCACCCACACTGCCAAAGCGGTTTTTATCGGCTCTTAATACTCTAAATCGGGCATCATCCGTTGAACCCAGCATCACCTGCGTATCGACAATATGGCTCAAGGTCATCGGCCCTGCCAAGGATTGATCCTTGGTCACATGCCCGACCATAAAAATGGAGACATGATGTTTTTTTGCATATTGGGTCAGGTAACTGGCTGACTCCCTAACTTGGGAAACCGATCCGGGTGCAGAATCGGTGTCTTGGGTGTGCATGACCTGAATGGAATCTATCACCAAAATCTGCGGTTTTATGTCATCCAAAACATCACAAATACGTTGTACCGACGTTTCCATCAGCATCATCATTTTAGCGGCCGGCAACTTTAAGCGGTGTGCCCGTTCAGCAATTTGTTGCAACGATTCTTCGCCGGATACATACAGCACACTGATTGACCGATCGGCAATATTGGCAATCGCCTGCAACAACAGCGTGCTCTTCCCTGCCCCCGGCGCACCACCAATTAACACCACACTGCCGCTGACAATACCGCCGCCTAAAACGCGGTCAAATTCTGAAATACCGGTCGAAATACGTTCAGCTTTAGACAAATTGACATCGGATAACAACTTGACTTCGGAGCGGCTACCGGCATAGCCTGTGCGACTACTCCGTTCGGTGGATGCTGAACCCAGCCTGACTTCCTTGATCGTGTTCCATTCACCACAACTGGTGCATTGACCACCCCAACGCGGATAATCGGCTCCACATTGATCGCAAACAAACGCCGTTTTGATTTTTTTTACCATTGTTTAATGTACACCGTAATCTTTACTTTTTAATTAATTTCCGAGTTTAACAAAATAACTTCAATTTCTTCGGTTATTTCTTCCTGACGATAGATTTGGGATTTTCGGCGCAGGTTCACCGTTTCGTCATCCAGGTGTTTTACTGCACCTTCAAGGTGCTGTAAACGGCGCTGATTTTCGGCCATGAGTGAAATGTAAAAAATTTCATGTAACACCGCAAACAGGTAATGATGAACCAAATCAGAAAAAAAATCACCAGGTTCCAGATTAAGTAGTGGCGGATTTCCATACACCGGTGTTCGTGGTTTTTGCCGGAAAAAAGGCGGGAATATCTGCCTCTTGGTAATTTGACCGGCACTATTATCGTGATAAATAACCGTCAATTGCAGCGAAGGAACGGCAATAGTCACCGGCTTAAGGTCATCTTTGGCAATCGGTAATGCGCTGATAGAATCAAGCAGGCGATTAAGGACGGCGGGTACTTCTTCTGCGACATTGGCACCAGCAATGGATGCGATAACCTCAACCGGATTATCTGCCAGTCGGTTACAAAGTCGGCTGCCGATAGCAATAATACCGGAATAAGCATCTGCCGTAAGCATGTTAAGCAGGCTTTCGTTAAAATCACCGCAAAAACCACGCTCGGCACCCACCAGAATACCCACTGATGTAGCGTTTTTATCGACAGCGGGTAACGGGTAAAAATCCAGAAAATCCAGTGCCGCATTTTCAATATTAGCCACCGCCTGACCCTGTAGGGTTTGAAAACGCCCCAGTTTGTGAATCTCAATCAATGCCAGATTTTTCATTGAATTTAAAATACTGCGTATCTCGTCCATTTGAGCGATATGCAATTGCAGTTCGCGGCTTTGGCTCATAAAGATTGCCTGTCATCTTTGTTAAGCCAATCACCCAGGGCTTGTTGCCATTGCTCAGCGGGACTGTCCAGCGTTAAGTCAGTGGTGTTAATACCCTGATTAATGAGCTCAAGACAAGCCGGAATATCTTTAGGCTCTGCGTTATTAAAAAAGCCTGCATTAAAAGCGGTCAACCAAGCCAATTGAAAAAGACTGCTCAGTGGTGCCAGTCGATCCTGTTTCAGTATTTCCCGTAACAGTCGTCCACGTTTAATTCGCGCTTCCATAGACGCTTCCAGGCGTTGGCCAAAACGGGTAAACGATTCAAGCTCCAAAAACTGCAAGTAATCCAGCTTCATTTGTCCGGCTTGATTACTGATGCTGGGATGCTGGGCTTTGCCGCCTATCCGCGAAACTGATTTAGTGATGTCGATAGCCGGACGAAAGCCTGATACAAATAAATCGTTATCCAGATAGATTTGCCCGTCGGTAATGGAAATAAGATTGGTGGGAATGTAAGCGGCGATTTCGCCTTGCTTGGTTTCAACTATTGGCAAAGCGGTCATGCTGCCGCCGCCGTTTTCTGCGTTTAAACGGGTTGACCGTTCCAGCAAACGAGAATGGACAAAGAAAATGTCGCCGGGATAAGCTTCCCGTCCCGGCGGTCTCCGCAGCAACAAAGACAGTTCCCGATAAGTTCTGGCATGGGTAGACAAATCATCATAAATAATCAGGGTGTCTTTGCCCTGCGCCATCCAGTGTTCGGCCAGCGCACACCCCGCAAACGGTGAAATATATTGTAACCCCGGCAACGCACTGGCTTCGGCGACCACGCAAACCGTGTAGTCCAGCGCACCTTGATTGCGCAAGGTTTCCACCGTACTGACAACCGCCGAACGCTTCTGGCCGATCAACACGTAAATACACACGACATTCTGATCTTTTTGATTAATCACCGTGTCGATGGCGATTGAACTTCTGCCCAACCCTTCATCACCCACTATCAATTGTCGCTGACCTTTGCCAACGGGAATCAGGGTATCAATGATTTTAATACCAGTGTACAGCGGTTTATCGACAAAATCGCGGGCAATAATGGCAGGTGAGCCTTTTTCCAGATTTTCACGACCCGCCGGATTTGGCGGTGGCAGACCATCCAACGGTGTGCCCAGAGGATCAATAACCCGACCTAAAAACTCGTCACCGACCGGTATGCCCAGCGAGTGCCGGGCAAGAAAAACAGTCGTCCCTGAAGTCAGCGCCTCGGTTTGATATAATAAAATAGCGCCTATTCTGTCAAGATTCAGGTCAAACACCATGCCCCGACTGCCATCAGCAAAAATCAGAATATCTTCGATGGCGGCCGAAGGCAAACCCTTAATCCAGCTAATGCCATCGCCAACA
>CAIMDR010000166.1 GCA_903839795.1 uncultured Methylococcaceae bacterium
AATCAAAGCCGCCTCCTTTGCTTACCGTTCCACCGCTATGCCCATGCTTACGGGTACCTTAGTGACGGTGGCGGGATTTTTGCCGATTGCAACGGCAAGTTCTGCTACGGGTGAATACACGCGCTCTATCTTTCAAGTATCGGCTATCGCTCTGATTATTTCTTGGTTTGCAGCGGTGATATTAGTGCCTTTTTTGGGTTATCACTTACTGCCCAATTACACTGAGAGCCCCGTTCCTTCAAAAATAAGTCTTTGGTTAAGGGCGAGTTTAAAGCTAAGCGCAAACACTGCCAGCACTCATCATCACGATATTTATAACACGCCGTTTTACCAGCGTTTACGAGCGCTGATTACACGTTGTGTTCGTTACCGAAAAACAGTGCTGGTCATCACTTTGATGATATTTGTGATAGCTATCATCGGTTTTGGTAAAGTGCAGCAGCAGTTTTTTCCCGATTCAACACGATTAGAATTAGTGGTCGATTTACGTATGACCGAAGGCTCTTCCTATGAGGCCACCAATGCACAAGTTAAAAAATTAGAACTATGGTTGCAAAACTGGTCACAACAACACGAAGGGGTCGATAATTTCGTCGCTTACATCGGTACGGGTGCGCCCCGATTTTATTTACCTTTAGATATACAATTACCGCATCGAGGTTTTGGTCAATTTGTTATTCTGACAAAAACGCTAGCCGCTAGAGAAGCCTTGCGTTTAGATTTGCTGTCTTTATTTGAGAGCGACTACCCAGAGTTACGTGCCTCGGTGCTGCGTTTAGAAAATGGCCCACCCGTAGGTTTTCCCGTTCAATTTCGGGTTTCTGGTGCCAATATTACCCAAATACGCGACATTGCCCGTCAAGTGGCTAGTATTATGCGTACTCATGCCAATCTACTCAATGTGCAACTTAATTGGGAAGAGCCCAGCAAAGTGGTGCATATAGAGGTTGATCAAGCGAAAGCACGCCTATTGGGTGTGAGTACTGTCGATGTCGCTACCGTCATTAATGCCGCCTCACACGAATTGTTTGTGACTGAATTTAGAGAGGGTAACGAGCGCATCAACTTAGTCGCGCGTGGCCCAGAAATGGAGCGTACACATTTATCACATTTACCTGACTTAATGATTAATACGCCCTCAGGTGCCGTGCCATTGGCACAACTAGCCACCCTCAGTTCAGATTTTGAAGAAGGGGTGATCTGGCGACGTGATCGTCAACCCTCGATTATCGTAAGAGCTAATTTACAAGGCGATTTGCAAGCCGCTGTGGTCTCGCAGCAGATAGATCAGCAATTAGACGCTATTAAAGCCAGTTTACCTACAGGCGTCAGTATAAAAACTGGCGGTGCGGTAGAAGAATCCGCTAAGGGTGGTGCGTCGGTCGCGGCAGGTTTTCCGCTGTTTTTAATTGCAGTCCTAAGTATTTTAATGGTGCAACTACAAAGTTTTTCTAGGGTATTTTTGGTGATATTAACCGCGCCCCTAGGACTGATTGGCGTCACTATCGCCTTATTGTTATTTGATAAACCTTTTGGCTTTGTGGCTATGCTAGGCACTATTGCCTTGTCGGGTATGATTATGCGCAACTCCGTGATCTTAGTCGATCAAATAGAACAAGATAGAAGCACCGGCATTGAAGCGTGGCAAGCCATCGTTGAATCGACTTTGCGAAGATTTAGACCGATTATGCTCACAGCGGCTGCCGCCATTTTAGCGATGATACCGCTGACTAGTAGTGTATTTTTTGGACCGATGGCCGTGGCTATTATGGGCGGTTTAGCGGTGGCAACTGTACTCACCATTTTGTTTTTGCCAGCACTTTACGCGGCTTGGTTTAGGGTAAAGATGTAGGGTTTTATCCATGTATAGCGTAAAACCCGGTCTCTTCAGGGCGGGGATGTAAGCGGCTCAGTTCGCACAAGTAATCATTATGGCGTTCTTTGTTGTTTAAGGTACTGATT
>CAIMDR010000167.1 GCA_903839795.1 uncultured Methylococcaceae bacterium
ACCAAGGAAAACGTTTCAGCTAAATCTTGTTTAATCAAAGCACTGGAGTAATACGCTTCTGAACGGTCATGTTTGGCCACCAAACCCAAAGGCATTTCTTCAATGAAACTGATATCGATACCCTTATCGACAGCATATTGCACCAAGTCACCGACTTCCAGATGATTTCTGTCTTTAAGAATGACCGCATTAATTTTTACGCGCTCAAAACCGACCGCGTTAACCGCGTCTATACCCCGAAGTACCTGCCGCAAATCACCGGTTCGGGTAATGGCCTTAAATTTATCGGCATCCAAGGTATCAAGGCTAATATTAATGCGCTTTACACCGGCGGCTTTTAGCCCGGTCGCCATCGTTTCCAGTTGCGAGCCATTGGTGGTTATGACCAGCTCATGCAAACTTTCAATTTGACCCAGTGTTTGCAGAAGCTCCAGCGCTCCTTTTCTGACCAAAGGCTCACCCCCGGTTATCCTGATTTTTTTTACGCCTAATTCAGCAAACGCTTTAGCCAGAATAGCAATTTCTTCCAGGGTTAAAATTTGCGCACGCGGCAAGAAGGTCATGTCTTCTGCCATGCAGTACACGCAGCGAAAATCACAACGATCGGTGATGGAAATTCTTAAATAATCAACCGTTCTGCCAAAACGATCAATTAATTGAACCGGGTTAGATGGATGAGTCATAAATCCGAATATAATAAATTAAGCCGGTAATAATAACATACTATTAACCGGACTCTGGTTTGCAATAATAAAGGAACGAGGATGAAATAACTTGACCATTTATATCCCCTCACCCCAACCCTCTCCCAGAGGGAGAGGGAGCAAGATGCCCAAGTTGTTTCATGCGCATTCCAAAGTGATTTTGAAGTCACGCCCCTGCTTTATGACGTGACGAAAACGCCAGTCACTTCAGCCTTATCTCCCAATACTTAACGGGTATTATCGTTATTGCTCAACAATGTAAATAATACCAGCCATCAAATAGAACACAAATGCGGCAAACATGGCATAATGGCGAGTTTTAAACACAGCAACACTGATGCCAATACGCTTGTTCATGACCTTGCCCCGTTGTTTTTCCAATCAGCGCCATTGCAAATTTAACAGACCATGAAACTGAACGACCAAAAACTTCGTGAAATGGGCTTGGCCGTTATTCAGGTAGAAGCGCAGGCGATCAACGCACTGGCGGAACAGATTAATGATAATTTTGTGGCGGCGTGCAAATTGCTGTTTGTGTGTACAGGTCGCGTTGTGGTTATCGGCATGGGTAAGTCTGGACATATTGCCGGAAAAATTGCCGCAACCTTGGCCAGTACAGGAACCCCGGCTTTTTTTGTGCATCCGGGGGAGGCCAGTCACGGCGATTTGGGCATGATTACCAAACAGGATGTGGTGCTGGCTTTATCCAACTCAGGCGAAACTGAGGAGATTTTAAAGATTCTACCGCTTATTAAACGCTTGGGCGTACCGTTAATCGCCATGACCGGTAACCCGATGTCAACGCTGGGCACGGTTGCAACGACGCACATCAATGTGGCAGTTGCACAAGAAGCATGTCCGCTGGGGCTTGCACCGACCTCCAGCACTACAGCGGCTCTGGTCATGGGCGATGCCTTGGCGGTGTCGTTACTTGAAGCCAGGGGCTTTACGCGTGACGATTTTGCCTTGTCTCATCCGGGCGGCAGTTTAGGCAGACGATTATTATTAAGAGTCAGCGATATTATGCATGCCGGCAATGACATTCCGTCAGTCACTGAATCTGCATTTATCAGCCAGGCTTTATTGGAAATGACTGAGAAAAAATTGGGTATGACCGCTATAGTTAATGCCGGTAACCAAGTAATCGGTATTTTTACCGATGGTGATTTGCGGCGTACACTGGCAAAAAATCTGGATATTCATCATACCGCTATCAGCGAGGTCATGACGTCTCAGTGTGCCGTTATTTTTAAGGATATTCTTGCCGCTGAAGCTATGCAGATTATGGAACAAAAAAAGATTAATGCGCTGATCGTCGTTGATGATCAACGACTTGCGATAGGCGCTTTGAATATGCATGATTTGATACAGGCAGGCATCGTTTAATGACAGAAATGGTACACACCTCCTTAATTACCCTTGCAGAAAAAGCCAAAAAACTGAAGCTGCTAATTTTGGATGTAGATGGCGTCTTAACCGATGGCAAACTTTTTTTTGATAATCAGGGTAATGAATATAAATCTTTTCATGCCCGTGATGGTCATGGCATTAAACTTTTACGCCAGACGGGCGTCGAAGTTGCCGTCATTTCCGGTCGAAAATCGAACTCGGTTGCACTGCGTATGAAAAACCTGGGTATTGAACTGGTTTATCAAGGGCATGAAGATAAGCGGGCCGCTTTTAATGAGATCATTGCCAAACTGGGCATCACTCCCGAACAAGCTGCACATATTGGGGATGACTTGCTGGATTTACCGATTATGACGAGAGTCGGTTTGGCCATTGCCGTTGCTGATGCCAACTTTGCCGTCAAACAACGAGCTGACTGGTGTACCACACTACCCGGCGGCTACGGAGCAGTGCGCGAAGTATGCGATTTTATTATGCAGGCACAGGGACGCTTTGACGAAGTCTTGAACGCTTACTTAAAATGAGTCTAAAAGAATATAATATCTATTTTTACTTAATCGCCGCCGCTTTATTCAGCGGGTGGCTGGTTAACGTAACGAACCTGGACGAGATTTACCATGCCCCGATTACGGCACATAGCCGGGATTATTTCAGCACCCGCTATACAAAATGGGAAATGAGTGATCTTGGCAGATTAAAAACCAAAGTGATTGCCAATGAAATGGTTCATTACAGCGATGATGGTATCACCCACATGGTAAATCCAATCATGTTTATGCATAATGAAAAAACACCGCCGTGGGTTATTAAATCAGAAACCAGCATTTTATCTGCTGATGGCAAGGATCTGTTTTTAAACGGCAAGGTAACTATTGACAGGGAAAAAGGCAAAGGGGCGGCTCAACTGACCATCAATACCCGTGAACTAAAAGTAAAGCCGGAAACCAGTTATGCAGAAACCAGTGAGTGGGCAGAGTTGATTAGCCCACCCAACATAACAACAGGAACAGGAATGAAGCTGACTTATATTGAGCCCATTCATCTTGAGTTACTCGCTAATGTGAAGGGGAAATATGAAACCAAATAAAAAACCAGCCATCTTTTACTGTTGCGCATTACTGTTGAGTCTGATGGGTTGCAATGCTTATGCTTTGGAAAGTGATGCGGATCAACCGATAGTCATTGATTCAAATACCGCTACTTATGATGATACCACAGCGACCAGCACCTATATCGGCAATGTCATTTCGATTCAGGGCAGCATTCATGTCAACTCCGACAAGTTAGTCGTTTATTTTGTAAACGGTGATGCCGAGAAATTGGTGTTTACCGGAAATAAAGCAAAATTTAAACAAACACCTAGCGAAGGCGGCGAAGATATAACCGGTGAAGCGTTGACCGGTGAGTTTTATCCTAAAAAGAACCTGTTAATTTTGATCAATGATGCAACCGTTTGGAAAGGTAATGGCACCTATTCCAGCAACTTGATTGAATATGA
>CAIMDR010000168.1 GCA_903839795.1 uncultured Methylococcaceae bacterium
ATCCCGGGCAGTCGGCGGTCGTATCGGTTTAACCGAAGGCGAGATCATTGAATTTTTAGCCGCGCCCAACCGCAAACCGGACGAATTTATTACCGCACTGGAAAAGCTAAAAGAACAAGCCTGGTATATCCATCGCGAAGATCAGCGTTATTTTATTAGAGACACCGAAAACCTGTCCCGAAAAATTGAGCGTAATGCGCGTGATATTCCGCAACCCAAAATCGACCAAGCACTCATCAATCATTTAACCGGCATCCTGCAACCGGTTAGCAAAGCCGCCTACCAGGAAATAAAAGCCCTACCATTACTGGACGATATTCGCTTGACGGGTACAAGACTCCTGCTGGTGGTGCGTCCCGATGGCAAACTTCCACCCCAACAACTTAATAATTTTTTCCTGTTTCAGCAAGAAAAAAACAACTTGCTGGTGCTTTCAGGACAAGACAGTCATTTTGCCGATGCCGTTGAAGAACGACTGCGCGAACTGTATGCCATTGAGCAAATAGTCAAGCATCTAAGTGATGGCGATACCCTTTTTCAAGAAGCCCGTGAGCGTCTGGATGATGCCAAGCAACGTTTTATAAAAGCCTTATCCGCCGCCTATAATCGCCTGTATTTTCCGGGTAAAGATGAAAATACCGGCGAAGATGTGCTGTTGATGGTCACCATTGATAACGGCCTTAAAGTGGGAACCGGCGATCAATCGGCAGAGAAACAAATTGAAGAATTGCTCGCCAGTCCACGCGCCAATTACAAACTGGCTCTGGACGTCAAAGAGGACATTAACAATTATCTTGCCCAAGCCGAAGTTTATCTCTGGCCGGAACGCGACCGTCGCACACCGTGGAAAGATGTTGTGATGCGTGCCAAAACCAACCCGGAATGGCCCTGGATGCCGGGTAGTGCCGGTATGGATATGCTTAAAACCGAAGCTCTGAAACAAGTCCGCTGGCGCTTGGGTGAAGATGGTTATATTGAAAAAGGCCCGTTTCCCAAAGAAAAAACCACCGTCAATATTGCGCCGCAAGGCATCAACAAAGACACCGGCGAATCCATTTTAATGTTAACCCCCCGTAATTGCGGCGCAAGTCCGGTCATTCATTATTCGCAAACTGCAACAGTCTCAACCGCCGATCCTGTTGTGACTGATCTGGACAACTTTACCACCAACGCAGCAACCCTTTATTTTCTGGCCGTTGACAGCGACGGACAACATGAAATAGGTGAACCCAAAACCTGGCTTGCCGACCTGGTTATTCGTCATCAGCTACATGCCGCTGCCGATAAACGCCGCATTGAATTGTCCGTGTGTCCTCCCGCTGAAATCTACTACAGCGTGAATGGTTCAAACCCTAAAGAAGGCAATCGCTACGAAGCGCCTTTTGAAACCGGTACAGAAGCCTTCCAGCTCTTGGTGTTTGCCAAAGCCGGTGCCGCCAGTAAAAATGCAACCTTTAACATTCCGGCCAGCGGTGATAAGCGGGTACAAATTGATGACCACAAACCGGCACGATTACAAGACAGTAAACGCGTCAATCTTGATAGCACAGAAAAAGTCTTTGCCGTCATTAACCGTTTTCGTGATCGTGAAAGCACCCGGTTAAAAGGTGTTTGCGTTTTAATTGGAGAAGGTGAAAATACCGTACAAATTCGCTTTCACGAACGCGAGGTCACCGTTCAAATGCTTGAAGAAACCATCAACACCCTGCGTAAAGTTCTTAATGACGATCAAGCCCAAATCAGCATTACGGTTAACGGCGGCATTCAGTTTGGCGATGGTTATGCTTGCAAAGAATTTGCAGAACTCAGTGGCTTGCAACTAAAACCCGGCGACGTGATACAAGAAACGTGATAAACCTCCCCCCTTTGAAAAAGGGGGACTGAGGGGGATTTATCTAATAAAATCTCCCCTAACTCAATACTGTTAAGTTAAACAGTCAACTGGAGTAAAACCGCTTTAGCTGTTGTGCAGGCAATAGCTAAAGCGATTGCACTCCAGTTTTTTAAACAACTTGCGCTTAACTTAGGAACATGCACGAAATAACTTGACCATTTATATCCCCTCACCCCAGCCCTCTCCCTGTGGGAGAGGGAGCAAGATGCAGAAGTTATTTCATGCGCACTCCTTAGCGACATTGTCCCTTTGTTAAAGAGGGGAAACTAAATAATGACTCGGCTTCAACTAATGCCCTTTACCTATATCCATGTAAACAATGACCCGAAAAAAAGCCGCCACTCCCGCCCAAACCATTGTCCATCCGACCTTGGGTTTTGGCGTGCCCGCCACCAGTGATCCTCATCATTTTATTATAGAAATACCGCGCAACAATACCGGTGCCGTCAGTATTGTTGAAAACTTGGGTCTACAAAGCCATGATCATAACCAAAGTCAAATAGCGCGGTGCATATTGGAGCGTCCACGCTGGACAGCCATTCGCAGCGAAGTCCAACGTGCCTTTAATATCCGGCTTAAAGAACGTCATCTAAAAACGGCGGCCTGGATTGTCGGTGCCAATCCGGTTGATCGTTTATTAGGCAAAGAACTCTGCGTGCTGGCGTGGGCAATAGAAGGCATGGCCTTTGATCACATCCCCATTGCCGTGCGTAACTGGCTGGCTTTGCGCCCTGAAGAACGCTGGTGGTTGTTTGGTATGACCGCCATCACCACAGGGGGTGTCAATGACGGCGGCAAAGGCTGGCGGTTGGCTTTGCGTCATGCGCTAGGTGATCTGGCACAAAGCCAAAACCTTAAACCGCAACCGCCTCAAACCGTCACGCAACAAGCCGCAAAAAACACTGGAAATGGTACACTAAGCCTGTTTGATTTTGAGTAGCAACACGGTTTTCTGATTCCTATGGCTCTTGAGAACAAATAATAACCATAACTATTCAAGAATAAAGGACTTTCATATAATTTGATAACGTAGATTCACTAACTTGGAGTTAAACGCATGCTAACCAATAGTCAATTAATCCACCATAATCAA
>CAIMDR010000169.1 GCA_903839795.1 uncultured Methylococcaceae bacterium
CTGGCGGTTACTGCAAAGCAATATTTATATCGCCAAGGTGATATGAATAACGAATTATTTGTCTTGCGGGAAGGTTGGGTCATGCTAACCCGAGTTTCCACCGACGGTAAACGTCAGGTATTTCGTTCCGTATTACCGGGAGAACTACTCGGGTTTCAGCAACACTTGCACGGCCCGGCTATCTATTCAGCAATTGCCTTAGTGGACAGTGTGCTCTGCAAGGTTCCAAATAGTGTCGAGCATTATTCCACACAGCCAGAACTGGCTTTAAGTCTTGCGGCTTCAGAAGCTTGTGACAAAATGCTGACCGAGATGTATCTGGGTAACATTACTCATCGAAGTGCGCGGGAAAGAATTGCATTCATGGTGTTGGAAATTTATCATCGACTGATGTTGCGTGGCCTGAATAATGAATACACCATTCAATTTCCACTTAAGCAGGAAGATATAGCGGATACCCTTGGACTTACGGCCATCCATGTAAACCGGACGTTACACGCCTTTAGGGATGAAGGCGTGTTGCAAATACATAAACATCAATTAACCATTCTGGACTACGAGGTTCTTTATGCTTTGGCAGGATCCCGATTTGAATTAGGCCCTATTTAAACATAAAATGGACGCACCTAAATTAAGCACTTTTCAGAATCCTGTAAAAATAAAACCTTACGCCAGAGAATCAACACTTACGAGTCGTCAACCTTATCAGCAAGCATCGTCAACTGTTTAATTAACGCGGTTAAGTGCTCGGTCGTTTCAGCGCGTACCGTAGCATGTGCGACTTTGCGACCTTTGCGTGGGGCTTTATCGTATAGATGCAAATGCGCCTGAGGAATGGCCAATAATTCTTCTGTAACGGGCAAGCCGCCAATAAAATTAACCATCGCGGTTTTACCCACAGCCGTAGTTGCGCCTAAAGGCAAGTCCAGAATGGCTCGCAAATGATTTTCAAACTGGCTGGTTTCTGAGCCTTCAATCGTCCAATGCCCAGAGTTATGGACACGCGGTGCAAATTCATTGGCAATTAACTTTCCGTCTACTTCAAATAATTCCAGTGCCAACACGCCAACATAATCCAACGCTTCCATTAAACGCGAGATATAACTCTCGGCTTGCTGCTGCAGGGGATCATTTTCACAGCTTTCTGAAACACGCAGAATACCGCCGCGATGTAAATTCTGGGAGAGCGGATAAAAAACGGTAGCACCGGAAACATTACGTGCGGCAATGATAGACACTTCGCGGTTAAACGGAACAAAGGCTTCAACAACGCCCTGCACACCCGCCAATTGCTCCCATGCAGGTTTTAAGTCGGCAACCGATTTGAGCAAGGATTGGCCTTTGCCGTCATAACCCATCGTGCAACTTTTTAAAATGGCTGGCCAGCCAATCGTTGCCATTGCCTGTTCCAGGCTCTCAAAACTGTCCACGGCGACATAAGGCGAAACAGGAATATCCAGGTCATGAAGAAAAGCTTTTTCGATTAAACGATCCTGGGCCACTGCCAAGGCTTTGGGCGCAGGATGCACTTGGGTATGTGAGGCAAGAAATTCAGCCACATCGGCCGGTACATTTTCAAACTCGTACGTGACGACATCAGCACGCTCTGCCAGTTGTGCAAGCAAACGCGGATCATTATAGTCGCCGTGTAAATGCTCACCCAAACGGTTGGCACAGGCATCTTCCGAGGGGTCAAGAAAAATAAAATCCACACCTAAGGGATAACCCGCCAACGCAATCATTCTGGCAAGCTGCCCTGCACCGAGTACACCGACTATCATAAAATTTCCTCACGTGGATCAGAATGCGCAAGCACCGCTTCGGTCTGCTCGCTTCTAAACGCATTTAACGCGCCCCGATAATGCGTATGTTTATTGCTGATAATGGCGGCCGCCAGTAACGCCGCATTAATAGCGCCCGCCTTACCAATCGCCAGTGTCCCTACCGGAATACCTGCCGGCATTTGCACGATGGATAATAATGAATCCATGCCATTCAAAGCCTTGGACTGCACCGGAACACCCAAAACAGGAAGCGCTGTTTTCGCAGCGGTCATGCCCGGTAAATGTGCCGCACCACCTGCGCCCGCAATGATAACTTCCAGGCCTTTAGACTCTGCCGTTTCCGCGTATTCAAACAATTTGTCAGGGGTTCTATGTGCCGAAACCACTTCAACAGAATGAGGAATACCCAGACGCTCTAGGGTTTCAGCTGCAAAGCGCATAGTTTCCCAGTCAGAAGTCGAGCCCATGATGATGCCAACCAGTGCTGTCATATATTTTTCCTTGATAGTATCAATACAATCTGGATAATTTAAAAGGCACGTAGTATGGCATAAATGACGTTAAGATGTTTTCTTAAGTTGCATAAGATTTTGGCCGGTAAAAAGAAACGGGGAATGGTCTACAGAAAACCATTAGCCCGGTAACCACTCATAACGGATAGCATCAAATTAACAGAACTAGAATGAGTCCCAATAAAATGATAAAGTTTGTCGTTTATTTAGTAACAGCTTTAAGGTGCGACTGGTAAACCTTGAGCCTTTTAACCCTTGCGATGCAACCCATGAAAACACACACTCTTACAAAAAACTTTTTTTTGGCTGTTTTGACCGGCCTTGTTATTGCGCTATCAATGACGGGCTGCTCAAATGACAATGATGACAACAAGGCTAAACAGCCGCCGGTTAAAACCGCCTTTAACCCCTTTGATCACTCTCATGATGCACCGGTGACTGATATTCAAAAACATAAATTTGAGCACGATTTTGCGGCACAATGTGTAACCAGAGAATTGAAGAATTCAGTCAATATAGAGGAAGATAAAGAACGCTTCTCTAAATCTTGCCTGTGTGTTGCAACTTACTTGATGAAAGATTTAACCGATGAGGAAGCTGAAAAATTTCTTACCGAGCATGAAAATCCACGGTCGTTACAAATAAAATACAACAGCGCGGTTTATCATTGCACGCAACAAAATGCGGCAAAAGGCTTTAAAACGTTTGAAGCACCCAAGCCCGAACCTAAAAAAGACGAAGGTTTTTTCAACAAGTTATTTTAGTGTTTAAGTAAGGCAGCTCGCAATAGATTAACCCCCGCCCTATCGTTCCAGGCTGAACTTAGATATTAATTCACGTAAGTATTCACCTCCCCCTTTGAAAAAGGGGGAGGGCAAAGCGAGGGCAGAGGGGGATTTATCTAATAAAATCTCCCCTAACCCCTCTTTGTTAAAGAGGGGGGACTGAATAATTACTAATTCACCACGAAGACACGAAGAAAAACCAAAGAAAAATCTTCGTGTTCTTCGTGTCTTCGTGGTGAAATGTCTTACGCCTAAGCCAGCGTTAAAAAACAATAATGGATTTTTCGGCCAAGTCTTTTAAAATCTGCAAACCGCCGGCAACAATAAGCTCAGGATTGGGATGATTGGATTCTTTAGCTACCTGTTTTAAATAAACCTCAGTCACTGACTGCTCCTGTTCTTGAATGATTTCCAGCAGCCGATAAGTGATGGGGGTAATTTCAATAAAATTAACATCATCTTCCCGGTTGCGATAAACAATCAAAAATGTTGGTTGTTCAGGCGCTTCTAAAGGTAAAAAAGCCGGGGCTATTTTATGGACGGGATATTGATAAACCAGTGGCCAAGCCAATGGTGATAAGGCGATAGTCTGATTAAGCAGGTTTTCCGGATTTGGATGACTGACAGCCATTTCTTCTTTGGCGATGGATAAGGCCATTTCCACCCATTCATAATGGGCCAGTTCCAGCATAAAGGGAAAATCCTCAGAGCCGTTGCGTTCATTTTGTAAATAATCCAAAAACTCTTCCGGAATTTGTGAAAAATGCGGTGATTGGCACGGGTGTTTTGCGTAAAAGTCCTGAGCCAAAGCAAACCATTGCTGATCGTTTAGTATTTTTCTTAAGACCGGAAAATTGCCTGACAGAAAACCTTCGATATTATTAAAAAACAATTCCCGATACATCGCCATGCGCTGCCCGTTAACATCGGCAGGCAGCGGATTATTTTCCGGATCTCTGATATACGCCGCAAATTCAAGCTGTTTGCTTTTAAAATCAACACCTGTGCCGATATTAAGCGGTCTGTTTTTCATGCTGCTTTCCCCAGGCATTTTGCATCGTTCTGATGGTATTCACTTCTTTTAATAATTCGGGTAGGGCGGGAATATTAAAATCCCGTTCCAACAGGGTTGGAAACACGCCATAAAGCTCGTAAGCCTTGCCCAGCAATTTCCAGACCGGGTCAACAATATCGGCTCCATGCGTATCAACCAGAAAATCCTCGGCTTCTACAAAATGTCCGGCAATATGTGCATAAGCAATACGGTGTGCCGGCATGGCTTTTAAAAAAGCCTCGGCATCGTAACCATGATTAACACTGTTGACGTAAATATTATTAATATCAATCAATACATCACAATCCGCCTCTTCAATCACCGCATTAAAAAAATCTATCTCCGTCATTTCCTGCCCCGGAGCGGCATAATAGGAGACATTTTCGATAGCTATTTTTTGCTCCAAAATATCCTGCACACGCTTGATGCGGGCAGCGACATGCGTAACGGCTTCTTCGGTAAACGGAATCGGCATCAGATCGTACAAATGGCCGTCTTTACTGCAATAACTCAAGTGTTCGCTGTAAAGCTTCATTTGATGCTCGGCCATAAACTGTTTGACATCACGGATAAATTTTTCGTCCAACGGATCGGTACTGCCTATCGACAACGACAAACCATGGCAAACAAAATCAAAGCGTTCAGTCATTGCGCGGAATTGTTTACCAAATTTGCCGCCGATGGTGATCCAGTTTTCTGGCGCGACCTCATAAAAACCGACTTCTTTCGGAGACGTTTCAAGCAACTGACTTAAAATAGGACGACGCAAGCCTAAGCCGGCACCCTGAACGAGATGTTGAGTTGTGTCCA
>CAIMDR010000170.1 GCA_903839795.1 uncultured Methylococcaceae bacterium
GCCAATCGGGGCAAAATCAAAAAGATCGCTGTACCTCTTCAACATTTTTTCCAGACTATTCCCTGTCTGGAGCAGCTCTTCGTTCTGCATTTCCAGTTCAACTTGATGCACTTGCAGCTCATGCAATAAACGCTGCGCATCAATATCCGCTGAGACGCTTCCAGCAGATGGCACGAAAGTGTTTACTTTTTCTTCCGCTTTCTTGCGTAATTCATTAGACTTAGTCACTACTGTCCGGTTAATAACTGAATAAATCCGGCTGTTTATATTTTGATTGTTCTAGATTCCGCTTGAGTGCCTCCACAACCAGTGATGGAATGGGCTTTTTCTCAAACAAATTGACCTCCAGAATCTGTAGAAAAGTGTAGAGCGAGCATTCTATCTTGAGCCGCTTTTTGGTGATAGCCACAAGCAGGTAAATACAGAGCGCAATCCATATCTGGCTCTTCACCGCGTTAATCGAAGTCCCGTAGAATGACTTGATGCGCAGGTGTTGCTTGATCCACTTAAAGAACAGTTCCACTTGCCAGCGTTGCTTGTAAACATCGGCAACCATCTTTGCCGTTATGTCGAAATGGTTGGTCAGAAACACCAGGCGTTTATTTCGCTCTTTGTCAACATAGCTGACCCGACGCAGTTGTTCCGGGTATCCCGCTCTTGATTTCTTTGTTTTCAGCGTAATGACCTGATCGGCTCTGACACCTGCGTCCTTATCTTTTGGCTTCGAGTAAAGTCTCTGGAATTTCAGATTATCCTTTGCCCGAATTACGAAGAAGGCTCCCTGCTTGTGGATGCTGTATAGCCGAGCGTAATCGACATAACCGCGATCCATGGTATAGACGGCATCTTCTTGAACCGGCATTTTGTCCAGCATCTTGACATCGTTCACCTTGCCGGTGGTGATCGCTACAAAGGTTGGTATTGAGCCTCTCAGGTCAATAAGAGTGTGCATCTTGACCGCTGCCTTGGTCGATCGGAATTCTGCCCACGGAAACAGCGAAAGGCAGAGGTCGATGGTGGATGAATCAAAAGCAAATAGTGGCTGCTTCAGCTCAATAGCAAGAGGTTCATTCCGGTAAAGCTTTTGTGCTGTGCCGATCAGCACCTGGCCGAAGTCCTCAAAGATGCGCCAGTCACGCCGCTCGTTTGCGTCAGCAAGAGTGGTACGGGAGACATCACCCCGGAAGCCGATATGATAGAGCTTTTCTTTGTGAGAGTTCAGACAAGTATCAATATCTCTCAGGCTATCTCGACCGGACATCTGGGCATATGCCAGACAAAGGAACTGGTCGTAGGTGGTGAATTTCTGTACCCGGTATTCTCCCCGATACCTACGAACGCAGACATTAAACTCATGTCGCGGAAGATACTGGAGTAGTTGCCTAAATATGGTTTTACCTGAATTCATTGAAACCCCCTACGCCAAAAAAAGGCTGAAATGGGTCAATTCAAGCAAATTCAAATCAAAAAAAGAACAACTATATCAAAGAATAATTTAAATCAGCTAGTTATGGCCGTACAATCTAAGTTTACC
>CAIMDR010000171.1 GCA_903839795.1 uncultured Methylococcaceae bacterium
AAGCATTAAGCGTAGGCCGGAATAAGACCACCCAAGCGTAGCGCGTGGTGGCGTTTCCGGCACCCTCGTTCAGCATGCCGGAAACGCTTGTTCTCGCTTACGCTTGAAAAACCTTATTCCGGCCTACATCTAATGTCCGTTATGTTGCTGGTTAGCTAGCCGGATTTTGCCAACTTACTGTGATTCATTGAATAACTAAAATAGACAATCAAGCCTATCACCAGCCAGATAACGAAACGTAGCCAGGTGATGGCGGGCAAAAAGACCATCAGTGCGCCACATGACAACATGCCCAGCACCGGAAACAAAGGACTGAACGGGGTGCGAAAAGGACGTTCCATGTCCGGTTTGGTAATGCGCAGAACAATCACGCCTAAACACACCAGTACAAATGCGGCCAACGTACCGATATTAACCAGTTCGGCCAAATCACCCAACGGCATAAAACCGGCAATAAGCGCGATGATAATGCCGCAGAGTACAATGACGCGGATTGGGGTTTGGGTTTTAACATTAACTTCACTAAAAAAAGGCGACAGCAAGCCATCACGCGACATCGCAAAAATAATGCGCGTTAGTCCATAGTAGAGCACCAACATAACAGTAGTTAAACCCGCGATAACGCCTGTTGAAATCAGTGCTGATGCTCCGTTAAAACCAATCAGAGTGAGCGCATGAGCGACCGGTGAGGATACGTTTAAATCTGTGTAAGGTACGACCCCCGTCAGCAAACCGGCGACGATAATGTAGACAACAGTACAGAATGCCAATGAGGTTACGATGCCAAAAGGTAAATCGCGTTGGGGATTTTTGGCTTCTTCGGCGGCCGTAGACACTGCATCGAAACCCACATAGGCAAAAAATACCAACGATGAACCCGCTAATACGCCGGTGGTTTTTCCGTCAGGTAACGTTTGAAACCAGCCAAACGGCATAAAAGGATGCCAATTATCAGGATGGACATTAAACACGGCAATACCGATAAATATACTGATGGTTATTAGTTTGACGGCTACCATGGCATTGTTGGCTTTTGCGCTGTGTTTTACGCCCACAATCAGCAAGCCCATTAGCAATAAAATAATGGCGGATGCCGGCAGATTAACAATTCCACCCAACTTTGGGGCTTTGGTCAGCATATCAGGCAACGGCATACCGATAGCCGTCAGCGCATTATTAAAATAGCCTGACCAACCGTTGGCAACCGCAGCCACGGAAATACCATATTCCAACAGCAAATCCCAACCAATAATAAAGGCAATCAACTCACCAAAAGCCGCATAACTGTATCCATAAGCACTTCCGCAGCCACCAACAGAAGACGATAATTCTGCATAAGAAAGCGCGGCAAAGGCGCAGGCCAGTCCGGCAATAATAAAGGATAAAACAACAGCGGGGCCGGCTTGCGTTGCAGCGGCAATACCGGTCAATACAAAAATACCCGTACCAATAATCGCACCGACACCCAGAAAGGTAAGATCCCATGCTGACAAACAACGCTTGAGAACATGATCAAGGTCATTATGCGCAACGACTTGTTTGGTACGAAAAATTTGCAGCGACATGATGTAAAGTCCCTTGTTGGTTGTTGAATGTTATTTTGGATGTGATGGATGGCTTCATTCACTATAAGAAAAGATTATAACGCACACACCGCTGATAACGGTAATAGTCAAAACGAGACGCTAAATAGTAATCTAATCCTAAACTAATTAAACCATTCCGGTGTTTTGAACGTTACTGTTCTGGCGCAGCCACTGCCCAAAATGGTTAAATAGGCAAGCCCATGATAAAATATAACCTGTTTAAGCGTAAGTACTCACCTCCCACTTTGAAAAAGGGGAATTGAGGGGGATTTATCTAATAAAATCTCCCCTAACCCCTCTTTTTCAAAGAGGGGGACT
>CAIMDR010000172.1 GCA_903839795.1 uncultured Methylococcaceae bacterium
ACTTTTTATAATCAATGAATAAAAACTTGAACATTGAGTATTAGCATTTTTTGTGATAAAAAAGTGTAAACTACTTTTGGACCTCTATGAAGGATGCCAGATCGAGTTATAAAGACTGAATCTTGGTTTGCTGTTGCTCAAGGTTGTTTAGGTTGGAAAGCAAGTCCGCCAGTTTGGCTTTTTCTTTATCAATGACTTCGGGTGGTGCTTTATCAATAAAGGTGGGATTGCTTAACTTGCCTTCAATTCTTGGCAGGTCATTTTTAATTTTTTGTATTTCTTTGTCCAATCTTGCCAGTTCTGCCTCTTTGTCTATCAGGCCTGCCATAGGGATCAAAATTTTCAACTCACCGACCAAGGCAATCGCAGATTCCGGGGTTACCTCATCGCTATTTAACCAGGTTATAGATTCCAAGCGGCCCAGTCTTTTTAAATAAGCGGAGCTGTTGGTTAAGTAATCCTGGTCAGTCACTGAGCCATTTTGTAGTAATACCGGTAAAGGCTTGCCGGGGGCAATATTCATTTCACCACGAATACGGCGAACACCTAAAATAAAGCTCATAACCCAGTTGATTTCAGCGACCGCATTATTATTAACGCGTGCTTCATCCGCGACCGGATAAGGTTGCAGCATGATCGATTCAGCGTTAATTCCTGCTAACGGTGCCACACGTTGCCAAATTTCTTCAGTGATAAACGGCATGATGGGATGCGCCAAGCGTAAGATGGACTCTAAAACAGTCAGCAGCGTTTTACGGGTGCCGCGTTGAAGTGCCGCATCATCGGATTGTAGTGATATTTTTGCCAGTTCCAGATACCAATCGCAGTATTCATTCCAGGTAAATTCATAAATCGCTTGCGACGCCAAGTCAAAACGATAGTTATCAATCGCGTTACTGGTAGTCGCTGTTACTTGATTTAGTCTTGAAATAATCCAGTGATCAACTTGCGTGTAGGTGCACGGTGCCTCAGACCCTTCGACTTCGCTCAGGGAACGCCCTTCGGCATCGCTCAGGGAGCAAGTCGAAGTACCTGTACTGAGCGTAGTCGAAGTATTCATCAACACGAAACGTGCGGCATTCCAAAGTTTATTGCAAAAATTGCGATAGCCTTCAGTCCGGGCCAGGTCAAAACGAATATCCCGTCCAGTAGATGCCAAAGACGCAAAGGTAAAACGCAAGGCATCGGTGCCGTAAGACTGAATGCCATCCGGAAAATGCTTGCGCGTATCTTGTTCGATCTTTTTGGCCAAATGGGGTTGCATCATGCCTGAAATACGTTTTGCCACCAACGTTTCCAGTTCTATACCGTCGATAATATCAATCGGGTCAAGGACGTTGCCTTTGGATTTGGACATTTTTTGGCCTTCCGCATCACGCACCAAACCGTGTATGTAGACTTCTTTAAACGGCACGGTACCCTGAAATTTTAAGCCCATCATAATCATCCGCGCCACCCAGAAGAAAATAATGTCAAAACCCGTTACCAATACACTGGTTGGGTAATGTTTAGCCAATTCTTCGGTATTTTCAGGCCAGCCCAGCGTAGAAAACGGCCATAACGCAGAGGAAAACCAGGTATCCAGCACATCTTCATCTTGTCTGAGCGCATAGTCCGCTGGCAAGTTGTGTTTGTCGCGAATGTCCTGCTCAGAGTTGCCGACGTAAATATTACCCAGTTCGTCATACCAAGCCGGGATACGATGACCCCACCAGATTTGCCGGGAAATACACCAGTCCTGAATATTGCGCATCCAGTCAAAATAAGTATTTTTCCAGTTGTCCGGCACAAACTTGATGTCGCCGTTTTCAACCGCAGCAATCGCTGGTTCTGCCAACGGTCCAACTTTAACGTACCACTGATCCGTTAATAAGGGCTCGATAACGCTGTTGGTACGGTCGCCGCGCGGCACCATTAATTTATGGTCGGCGATTTTTTCCAGCAAACCGAGTGCTTCCAGATCAGCAACCATGATTTTACGGGCTTCAAAACGATCAAGGCCGCAATATTTTTGCGGAATCAGGTCATTTTCATCTTCGGCATTACTGCGTATGGCGGCATCAACGGTAAACAGGTTAATCAAACCGCCATGCGGTAAATCTTGAATAACGGAGGTATGACGGTGACGTGTCCAAACTTCGTAATCGTTAAAGTCGTGGGCAGGCGTAATTTTGACGCAGCCGGTGCCAAATTCAGGATCAACATACTCATCGGCAATAATGGGAATGCGGCGACCTGTTAATGGCAGTTCCACAAATTCGCCCAGCAAATGTTTGTAACGGTCATCGTTGGGATGTATCGCTACTGCTGCATCGCCCAGCAAGGTTTCAGGGCGAGTAGTTGCAACAATTAAATGTCCCAGGCCATTCGACAAGGGATAACGCAGATGCCACATAAAACCGTTTTCTTCTTCAGAAAGCACTTCCAGATCAGATACAGCGGTATGTAAAACAGGATCCCAGTTGACCAGGCGCTTGCCGCGATAAATCAGACCTTCTTCATAAAGTTGTATAAACACGGCTTGCACGGCATCAGACATGCCGTCATCCATCGTAAAGCGTTCCCTGTCCCAATCCAAGGAAGAACCCATACGCCGCAGTTGACGAGTAATGGTACCTCCGGATTCTTCTTTCCACTGCCAGACTTTTTCAAGAAATTTTTCGCGCCCCAAATCATGACGGGTTTGGCCTTCAGCATTGCATAGCCGTTCGACCACCATTTGCGTGGCAATTCCCGCATGGTCAGTGCCCGGTTGCCACAAGGTGCTGTAGCCTTTCATGCGATGATAGCGGGTGAGGGCATCCATAATGGTATCCTGAAACGCATGCCCCATGTGTAAGCTGCCGGTGACATTGGGCGGCGGAATCATGATGCAATAAGATTCACCTTCTGATTGGGCGGCAAAATAGCCTTTTTCTTCCCAGGTTTGATACCAGCGTTGTTCAATTGAATGCGGTGCGTATGTTTTTTCCATTTAGGGGGCTTTATGTTTTCGTGAAAGATGAGGTATTTTAACAGGATTAAGGTCAGGAATCAGGCTGGTGGATTTGAATGTGTGATAAGCCCATAAAAATCAAGAAAAAATAAGCAGTGCGTTTAGTAATCCGGATCTTCATTTTCCATACCTCTCATTGCAGAGGTTATTGAAAAAGCATTTTCTTCTTTCTCGGTTTTAAATTTAAGGTATTCCACAAAATCAAGCACTTCCAGTTGTTTTGATTCAGGCAATGAAGCAACGGCTATTAATATTTTTTCTGATAAATTCATGATGGTCTCCGGTTAAGGTGATGTATTTGATTCTTTGGTTACGTTATGAATCTAGTCTTGCAGGTAGACCGCTGAGCTCTCGAATGCTTCTTCTGGTGTCCCATGGAAACTGCCGTTATCAAATATACAGGGCTCATATTTATTGTTGCTGTAGGTGTAGAAGGCCATGCTCCATTGATCTTCATCACCGAAGTAACGTATCCGGCACAAATGTAACGGTGTGCTCCGAAGTCGCTCAAGGTATTGTTCACGCGTCTCATCTACGACCAGAAACAGCGAAGCAGGCGGTTCAACAGGCTCGGTGTAGGCATCGATGTAACAGAAAACCCCTTGAAAGCGTATTCCCAGGCGGGTAAACTTTCCGGCATATTTAGCCTCGGCATACGAGCGAATTCGGTGCTCAGTGCGTTGCTTAACAGCAGCGGGAATCTTGACTCCGCCAGAGTGTGGATCGCAGCCCCATGCGTTCATAATTTATCTCCGTTTCAAGTTTTTGTTGCTTGACTTTAATGTCCGATTTTATGAGTTGTTATGGTGATACCGGACTGTTGATAGTGTCGATAGCGATTTCTGCCGAGTTCTTTGGTGGCTTCGCTATTATCCAGTATCTCAAGGATGCGCTCAATTTTATCGACTTGTTTCGGGCAATACGATGACAGGTTAATGACTGTTTTTTGCCAGAGCTCCGGCACATCCAGTGAGCCAATCAAGATGATTTTTTCAAGGGTGGTCCGTTCGCCTGTGTAAATTTGGTGCGGAATAAAACTGCCTGCCCTGAAAGTCCAGAGCAGGTCGTCTATTTTTTGGCTTTGTTCTGCATTGTCAGTGAGCACGTAACAAAAACAACCGCTACGATACGCTTTCTCAATGAGTTTGCAGGCAAATTCATAACGTTCCTGTGTCGATTCTGACGGCAGGATATAAAAGCTGACTTCAGCCATGCGCCCGATTTATCAGATATTGGCTTAACAAGGGAACCGGACGACCGGTTGCGCCTTTATTTTGGCCGGTGCGCCATGCCGTACCAGCAATATCAAGATGCGCCCAATGGAAGTTTTCGGCAAATTGTGACAGAAAACAGGCCGCAGTAATGGTACCGGCGTCTTTGCCACCGACATTAGCCAGGTCGGCAAAGTTGGATTTAAGTTGCTCCTGATATTCTTCCCACAACGGCAAACGCCACAAGCTATCGGTGGCGGTTTCACTGGCCGCCAGCAAGTCATTGCATAACGCGTCATTATTGCCAAGCAAGCCGCTGGGTACACGACCCAAGGCCACCAGGCAAGCGCCGGTTAAGGTTGCCATGTCGATTACGACATCGGGATTGAATCTTTCTGCATAGGTTAAGGTGTCACAAAGCAGCAAGCGGCCTTCTGCATCCGTGTTTAGCACTTCAATGGTTTTGCCGGACATGCTGGTTAAAATATCGCCCGGTTTATTGGCATCACCGTCCGGCATGTTTTCCGAGGAAGGAATCAGGCCGATAATATTCAGTGGCAACTGCATTTGCGCAGCAGCCAGCAAGGTTCCCAGAACCGTTGCGCCACCGCACATATCGTATTTCATCTCATCCATGCCGGGGGCTTGTTTTAAGGAAATACCACCGGCATCAAAGGTAAGACCTTTGCCTATTAAGACGATAGGCTTGCCGTTTTTTTCACCGCCACGATAATCGAGGGTGATTAATTTAGCGGGTTGGCGACTACCGCGTGAAACCGATAACAAAGCGCCCATGCCCAACTTTTCCATGTCGGCTTCTTCAAGGATGCTGATGTCAAGGCTGGGATATTGTTTGCCCAGTTCCAACGCTTGTTCGGCAAGATAAGCGGGTGTGCAGATATTACCGGGCAAATCGCTTAACAGTTTGGTCAGGTTGATGCCGTCAGCAATGGCTTTACCTTGAATCAGACCTGCTTGAGCAAGCGCCTGTTCTGTTTCTGGCGCGGTAATGCTGATTTTTTCAACTTTACTATCGGTTTCTTTATCTGATTTGTAGGCCGTAAATTGATAAACCGCATCGCTAAACACTTCGATGATTTGGCGGGTTTTCCACTGCCTGTCAGCGTCAATAACGTCAGCGTCTGCCAAGCTACAGACAACAGATTTTATTGAGGTTTTTTTCAGGCTGTTAATAGCGGCAAGCAGTGCTTTTTTGTAATTTTTACCTGATAAAGGCTTGTTTTCGCCCAGTCCGACCAACAAAATACGCTCAATAGCACTATCCGGTATGGCGTTTATTAATACGGTTTCGCCATTTTTTCCGCTAATGTCACCACGGCCAAGTATTTTACTAATCAGTCCTTGGGTACTCTGGTTGATTGAGCTTGCTGACGCACTGAGCTGCTGATCTTGGTAAACACCCACAATAAGACAATCACATTTTAAGGTTTCTAATGGTGCGGTTTCTATAGCATAATCCATAACTTAACTCATAATAGTTGCTGATTAAAAATCTTATCGTCACAGGGCAGGGGGAGTTTGTCCTATTACGATGAGCTGTTAACGAAAGATTATACAACCAATAGCGGTGCTACACAGCTACAGTGGCTTGTTTGGCGTGAATTAATCTGAAAGGGCAGGGCGCAGTGCCTTGGTTTGGGGCCGGTTTTGAAGGTGCTGGCTTGCAGCGGTACGAAGTGGTTACTGGCTGCGTTGTGATAGGAATTAATATAAGGGGGCTAAATAATTACGTACCGACTATCCCAACCGAAATAATTCTTTCATTAAAAGTTCAACGCCCCAGGTTACCAGGAGGCTAAAAATAATTATAAAAAGTGATAGAGTCATAATACTGGATGTGCTGATCCAGTCATATTTGATAGCTTGTTTAGTCATGGCAATTAGCCCTCAATAACGAGTTGATGGACTTATTGTGTTGGAGTCACGTTAAAATAGGATGACGTTTTTGTGAAATATTTGTGACAAACAACAAAATAGATTTTATTCACCACGAAGACACGAAGACACGAAGACACGAAGACACGAAGACACGAAGACACGAAGACACGAAGAAAGAAAAATATTTTTTGCTGTTATTGATAAGAAGTTACTGGCAAGCTTTTTTGATTTTATCAGTCTGTAGCCACAACATAAATGACTGAACGCTACCCGTTGTTACAGGTGATTTAATTAACTAAATTATAATCACGAAGGACACGAAGAAAAAACTTCGTGTCCTTCGTGTCTTCGTGGTGATAAGCTTTTTTGTAGAGTTAGCTGTAATTGCCCTAAACCAATGGTTTGGTATGACGGTTGTAGGATTGCTGAGCAAATAGGGTATTGGTTAGTAAAACAAAAAGCTGGAAAAGAGCAGCGCCAGCTATCGCAAAAAGAGAGGCCAGTAAAATCATTGTGTTTATAATTTTCATGCTGAGTTACCCAAAATTAGTTTAATTTGTGGGTGAATAATCCTCTCGTTATATAAGCAAAACAAGTGATTTAATGTTTGATTAAATAAAAAACAGTCACTGTTTTAGGTGCTTTGCGGGGTATCAGGTTATTCCGTTGTTAGTTAGCAACAGCTTTTTTATAAGCGTTTTTGCCGCAAAAAATGAACTTGCTGTCGGCATCTTGGATTGTTAAATGAATAGATAAATTTTGACTGCCGCGGCCTTTTTTTGTGTAAAAGCAACAGAAAAATTAAGCGTCATTGAGTCACAACTTAATGCTTAAATAAAGAAAATTTGTTGATAACCACCGCAAGTATTGCCGAACATTTTAGTGCTTGTTTTCAAAGGTAGTGCTCAGTAAATAAACGGCAACAGATTTGCAGATTAAATCTGCTGATGCCGGTCGGGGTTTGCAACCCCGACTGAAACGTTTGAAGGCGTTAATGGCTTTCAAAACGTGAGTAACGGG
>CAIMDR010000173.1 GCA_903839795.1 uncultured Methylococcaceae bacterium
CGTTACGTAGCCGCTATTTGCAGGCATTAACCGAACGTAGCAGCGCCAAAGCACGGTTTAAGCAAGCCGAGCAAAACATCAGTCGCCAGCAAGATTTATATAAAAACGGCGTCAGCTCAAAACGTACGTTGCAGGAACAACAAGCCCAATGTCAAGCCTCTAAAGCGCAGGTAGACGCCAGTGATTATCAAGGCCAAGCCATTATGGATGAAGCTCTTATTTTGTGGGGTAAAGAGCTTGCCGACTGGGCCTTGTCAAGTGATTCAGATAAACTGGGCGCTTTTTTAGCCAGCCAGAAACGGCTGTTGCAAATTACCTTGCCCACCAATAAACATTTGCCAGGTACTGCTCAGGCTATTTATATTGATGCCTCAGGCAACCGCAGCAAAGCCCATAAAGCCGAGTTAATTTCAGTGGCCACACGAACAGAAACAGTCGCACAAGGTGAAAGCTATTACTTCCAGACTAACGATAAAAACATCATTGCCGGCATGAATGTAACCGTCTGGGTTCCTGAGTTAAACGAGCAAATAGCGGGCGTTATCATTCCAAAATCCGCGTTAATCTGGTATATGGATCAGGCCTTTGTGTTTCTTAAAACGTCAGAAGAAACCTTCAGTCGCCGCACGCTTGACCATTATTTGGCAAGTGCTGACGGTTATTTTATTCCTGAAGCGATCAAACCTGGCGAACAAGTTGTTATCAAAGGAGCGCAAATGCTGTTATCAGAAGATTTGCGCGGACAGATTCCCAAAGAAGATGACGATTAAACTATTTTGCACTTTGAATGTTTCAATGGCTCCTTTTATCCTTGGATGAATTAACCTAAAAACCTCATTTAGCCACAGATTTACACAGATAAGCACTGATAATAAAGGATGTTACGCACGATTGACAATTTACCAAAAAGGTGATCAAAAGAATTGATCTAACGCGTTGTTTATCTGAGTAAATCCGTGTTTATCCGTGGCTCAAATACGTTTTTTAGGATTAATTTAATGAGATATTTGAAGTTGATTTTAGCCTGAATCAGATTAAGGGCTGTTATTATAGGCTCACTAGGTTTTATAATATTTTTGCAAAATAGAGGATTAAACAGTGACTAAAATCACCCGGCTTTCGCAATTAGACTTAAACGAAACCTACAGCTATGCCGATTATTTAACGTGGCAGTTTAAAGAAACAGTTGAATTAATAAAAGGTAAAGTCATGTTGATGTCGCCTGCGCCGAATGTGAAGCATCAGCGTGTTTCGATGAATTTTAGCGGTTCATTGTTTAACTTTTTCAAACGTAAAAAATGCCAGGTTTTTGCCGCGCCCTTTGATGTGCGCTTGTATGACCGTAAAAAATCCATTCTCGTAAATGAAGACATTCATAGCGTCGTACAACCTGATTTATGCGTTATTTGCAATCCGGATATTTTGGATATGCAAGGTTGTAACGGTGCACCGGACTGGATAATTGAAATTTTATCGAAAGGCAATTCCAAGCGGGAAATGCAAATCAAATATGAGTTGTATCAAGAAAGCGGCGTACAAGAATACTGGATTGTTTATCCCAATGATCAGGCAATTAATCAATTTGTTTTGGATGAAAGCGGGCGTTATCAACTCAAGCAAATGTACACCGACGATGACATGGCTACGCCGCATTTATTTCCTGAATTGGCACTTGATTTAACCGAAGTCTTTGAAATCTGGACTGAAGAATAACATCAGACCTAAATGACTTGGTCCGGAATAATTTATTTTCGAGCGTCAGCCAGAACAAGTGTTTTCGGCGCTGCTCACGATACTGCCGGAAACGCCACCACGCGCTACGCTTGGGTGGTCTTATTCCGGCCTACACTAACTCTTTAAAATAGCGAACTATTCACTCATAAGCTGACATCGGTGGACAACTACATACCACATGCCGGTCGCCATATACATTATCAATGCGCCCAACCGGTGGCCAGTATTTATCATCATGCTGGTTGTTATCAGGGAAAAAAGCTTGTTGTTTGGAGTAAGGCAGCATCCATTCTTCCAGTAATAACCGATGGGTATGCGGCGCGTTATGCAATACATTGTTTTCAGCATCGGCATTGCCGTTTTCTATGGCTTTAATTTCTTCGCGTATGGCAATCAGCGCATCACAAAAACGATCAATCTCGGCTTTGTTCTCGCTTTCGGTAGGCTCTATCATTAAGGTGTCGGCCACCGGAAACGACACGGTAGGCGCATGAAAACCATAATCGATCAAGCGTTTGGCGATGTCTTCTACGGTGATGCCGCAGGATTTTTTAAACGCATGGCAATCGATAATACATTCATGGGCAACCCAGCCGTTTTTACCGGTATATAAAATCGGATAAAAAGGTGCCAAGCGTTTGGCAATATAATTAGCGTTTAGAATAGCGGTTAAGGTGGCGCGTTTTAAACCGGCCGAACCCATCATGGCGATATAAGCCCAAGAAATGGTGTATAAACTGGCCGATCCCCACGGTGCAGCTGACACGGTTCCGATGGTGCCATGCACGCCTTTGGCTGGATTGACGCCATCAACCACTGGATGATCAGGCAAAAAAGCCGCCAAATGTTCGCCTACACCAATCGGGCCAACACCCGGGCCACCGCCACCATGCGGAATACAAAAAGTTTTATGCAGATTAAGATGGGCGACATCCGCGCCAATTTTTCCCGGACGACTTAAGCCCACCAACGCATTAAAATTGGCACCATCCAGATAAACCTGTCCACCGTGCTGATGAACAAGATCACAAATCTCTCTGAATGATTCTTCATAAACGCCGTGGGTGGAGGGATAGGTAATCATTAAAGCGGCCAGCGTATTATGAAATTCTGCCAGTTTTTCCCGTAAATCAGTCAAGCTGACGTTGCCGTTTTCATCACAAGCAACCACGACTACTTTAAGACCTGCCAGCGTTGCACTGGCCGGATTAGTGCCATGCGCAGAAGCCGGTATCAGGCAAATAGTGCGCTGTGATTGACCGGATACTTCATGATATTTTCGAATGACCAACAGACCGGTATATTCGCCTTGAGAACCGGCGTTGGGTTGCAGTGAAAAGGCCGCAAAGCCTGTCAAATCACATAACATATCCTCCAGTTCCGCAAACATTTGCTGATAGCCATGCGTCTGGTACAGCGGCGCGAAGGGGTGCAATCCGTTAAATTCATGATAGGAGATCGTTTGCATTTCGGTAGCGGCATTGAGCTTCATCGTGCAGGAGCCCAACGGTATCATGGAACGATCCAGCGCAATATCGCGCCTGGCGAGTCGGCGCATATAACGCATCATTTCAGTTTCTGAATGATAGCGATCAAACACCGGGTGTTGCAAAATTTTATCGTTGCGCAATAACCGTTCCGGGATACAATCAGTGATACTGGCATCGAGCTTGTTAATATCGGGAAGCCCAGCGGTAGCCGAGGCAAAAACTTGCCAGACGGCTCTTAAATTTTTTCGTGTGGTGGTTTCGTCTAACGAAATACCTAAGTGGTCTGCATCAATGATTCGCAAATTGATAGTCGCTTCGTCGGCGTTTGCGGCAAAACGTTTGGCTCGATTAGGTACATAAATCACCAACGTATCAAAATAACATTCACTGATAACCGTATGCCCCAACTGTTTTAATCCTGCTGCCAAAATTTGCGCATAGCGATGCACACGGCCGGCAATCTGGCGCAGACCTTCAGCACCATGATAAACCGCATAAAATCCGGCAATAACAGCCAGTAAAACCTGCGAGGTGCAAATGTTGCTGGTCGCTTTATCCCTACGGATATGTTGTTCGCGGGTTTGCAACGCCATTCGCAGCGCAATTTGTCCGTGACTGTCTTTGGATACACCAATAAGGCGGCCTGGAATAGCGCGTTTATAGTCATCTTTGGTGGCAAAAAATGCCGCATGAGGGCCACCATAACCCATAGGTACACCAAAGCGCTGAGCACTGCCAACGACAATATCAACACCAAAAGCAGCTGGCGGTTTTAATAAGACCAGACTTAATAAATCCGCCGCTACGGTTATTAATGCCGCTTTGTCGTGAGCGATTACCGTCATGTGGCTGAGGTCTTTTATTTCACCTTTAGAACCCGGATATTGCACAATCAGGGCAAAAAACTCCTGTTGTTCCAAGCCATGAAAAGGGTCGGCAATGATAACCTCATAACCTAACGAGTGGGCGCGGGTTTTAACAACAGCTATCGTTTGCGGATGGCAGTTCTGATCAATAACAACGTTATTGGACAAACTTTTGGACAAACGCCGCGACATCGTCATGGCCTCGGCCGCCGCCGTTGCTTCATCAAGCAACGAAGCATTGGCCAGTTCCATGCCGGTTAAATCAATAATCACTTGCTGAAAATTTAACAACGCTTCCAGTCGTCCTTGACTAACCTCAGCTTGATAGGGCGTATAAGCCGTGTACCAGCCGGGATTTTCCAGTACATTGCGTTTAATGACCGCCGGCATCACGGTGTCGTAATAACCCATGCCAATCATTGAAGTAAACACTTTGTTACGGCCACGCATTGCACGCAGATGCTTGATAACGGCACGCTCACTGATTGTTTCGGTGAGTTTTAAGTGCTCATGATTAAGAATATTGGCAGGAATTGCCTGCGTAATAATATCTTCCAGTTCGGTTAAACCCAGTTCAGAAAGCATTGCTTGGGTTTGCTGTTGATTAGGGCCAATGTGACGGTAGATAAAATTACCACGCATTTCCAGTTGTTCCAAACCAGCACGAGTTATTGGCATACAGCTTACCTAAGGTAACGAGGTGAAATAAAAGGGAGTTTGGTTACGGTAACAGGAATCTTTCGATCCCGCACCAAAGCCTGTAAGGTATTGCCCACGCTTGCAAAATGACGATCAAGCAATGCCATGGCAATCGGTTTGTTTAAGCTGGGAGAAAAGCTGCCGCTAGTCACATAACCCACTACCTGATCTTCATTATTGACAACAACACTGTCTTCCCTGACGGGTACTTTACTGTCAACCAGCAATCCGGCACGGATTTTTTCGGGACTCTGTTGCAACTGATTTAAAATTTTATCAGCACCGGGAAACTGGTCATGATCTTTTTTAAACAGCCATTGCAAGCCTGCCTCCACTGGCGTGATGGCTTCAGTCAGCTCATGTCCATAAAGACACAAGCCGGCCTCCAGGCGCAAAGTATCTCTGGAGCCCAGACCCATCGCTTCAACTTCGTCTTCCGCTAGTAACAGCTTGGCCAGTTGCTGCGCGTATTGATTGGCGACTGAAATTTCAAAACCATCTTCGCCGGTATAGCCGCAACGACTGAGGGTGCAAGCTATTCCGTTTATCTCGGTTGCACAGGCCTGCATAAATAATAAATCCGCTGCTTGCTTTGAAAATCGGGCAATAACAGTGGCTGCAGCAGGGCCCTGAAGAGCCAATAAGGCCTGGTCAGGCAATTCTTTAAACGTACAGCGCCCGGATAAACGGCTTTCCAGATACTTAAAATCTTTATCCTTGCAGGCTGCATTAACAATAATCATCAGCCCGGAATCAATGCGGGTAATGATGATATCGTCAATAATGCCGCCTTCGCTATTGGTTAATACCGTATATTTTTGGGCCCCCGTTTTAAGTCCGGTAATATCGCTGGGTGTTAACTGTTCAAGTTCAAGGGCCGCATTATCGCCCAAAACCAGACATTGCCCCATGTGGGAGATATCAAAAACCCCCGACTGGCTGCGGCAATGCAAATGCTCTTGAATGATACCCTGGCTATAATGCACCGGCATTTCATAACCTGCAAAAGGCACCATTTTGGCACCTAGCTTAAGATGAAGAGGGTAAAGAGGCGTCTGTTTTAACATGGCGGTAGTTATCTCTGCGCAGAAGCAAAGTAGTAGTGTAATGCTGAAAAAATGTTAATTCAAACCAAGTAGATCAAATCGGCGACTTTAATTTTAATGATGAGACTTATGCCTCGACACTTGAGCTAATCACTTGTCACACCCCGGCATTATGTGGAGATTTTTTTGGGATAGTCTTTGTTAGGGTGTGATAGTGTTTTCTGACAATTTGACGCCTCCCTTGTCATGCAACGTCGGCGCTTTAAATTCGACTGACAAGATTTCTACTATTGCTTGGGTATGTTAAGTGTTGCAAGTTCAGCGTTTCTTTGTAGTGATGCCAGTTTGGCGCTCACATAGCCATGAATTTCGTGAAAAGGCACGGGCTTGTAAAACACAGTCACTCC
>CAIMDR010000174.1 GCA_903839795.1 uncultured Methylococcaceae bacterium
AACAACATTAACGGGTAAAAATTATTCTTCTGTTTTAGCTATTACAGATGAAACACTCATATCATTAAGAGACAAATATCATGAACTTGAACAATGGTGGATCAGTTCCTTCGGCTACGGATTTACAAAACTCACAGAATCAGAAGCAAAGTATATCCTCAACACAAAGAAGAATGCTGACGAAATCAGAGATCGAATTCTTGCAGAAAAACAAGAAGGATTCGATGGAAAAAATGATTGCGATATTTAAGGCTAAAAATGTAATTAGACAAATCTCTGTCAAACGAACAGAAGCTGATTGAATAACGTAATGTACATTATTACTTGTGGGAACAGCGTGAACGAATATGAACCACGCCCGACTGATTTTTGAAGATACGCCTGCATTTGTTCCCGTTCCGCTTGAAATGCAACATCGTAAAACTGAAATTATTTTTTTGCCATTGGATGATGAGTTGTCGCCAGAATCATTCGCTACACAGCAAAATTCAGTGGGGCGGAATGAAGTGCCTGAAGCCAATAAAAATAGTAATTTGCTGGTGCCTGATGCTTTTTTTGAGTCCTTAGAAAAAATAGACAAGCCTGGATCGTTATTGGAACTTATCGGTAAAGGCAAAGGTTGCTTTAAAAGTGCCGCAGAAGTTGATGCCTTTATTCGTGCGGAGCGTGATGCGTGGGAGGATTAACATAACCATGCCAACCCAAAACCGAGAATCAAGCCAGCTTCCTGCTTCGACAGATTCTACACAGACCGAATGGAATAACTTTTTTGCCGATTTTAGTCGCCCAATAAGGGATGATGCCCCTTTATTGCGCGAGGAAATTTATTTAAAAATGTATGATCAATCAAAATGTAATAAAACAATCTAATGAGGTGATTTGATGAAAACCATACAACTTGAACTATCGGACACTATTTATGACCGAGTGATTAGTTTTTTAGAGCTGTTACCAAAAAATGAATGTCATATTCTCGAAAACAAAATGGCAGAACGGAAGGCATTAAGTGAAGCATTGGATGCCGCAGTTCGTTCAAATGCATTTACAGATATTAAAGACCCTGTTGCTTGGCAACGTGAAATCCGTAAAGATCGATTTTTATAAATAACTGGATAGAAAAATTATGCTGACTATTAAATTAGATAACGATACTGAGCTAGCCTTGCAAGCACTGGCGCAACAGCAAGGTAAAACGTCGGAACAGTGGTTAAAAGAAATTATTGCGCAATTTGTTAGGGCAAAAAACACTACACGACTTCTGCCTGATCTTGCCGAATTCCGTGCCAAGTTTCCTAAGCAAAATATAAGTGCAGGAGATTTTTGCCGCACAATGCGTGAAGAGGATCGATACTAATGCAATATGTAGACACCAGCGTTCTGGTTGCTTATTTAGTTGACGAAACCTATTCAGAACAGGCAAATAAGACATTGCGCGAAGAAAATCGTTATCCGCTAGCCATTAGTTTATGGACGGAAACCGAGTTTTTTTCCGCCTTGGGTATTAAATGTCGAACCAAACAAATAACTGAAATACAGTGGTTAGCGGTACAAGAAAAATACTTTTTATTAAAACCCCATTTTGATTGGTTACCTGTCATAGATAGTGATTATCAAACGGCAACCGAATTACTCAAGCATTGGCAAACCGGCTTGCGTGCCGGTGATGCCTTGCATCTTGCCATTGCCAACCGCCATAACGCTTTGTTACTAAGTCTCGATAATCGTTTAGTTATAGCCGCTAACCAATTAGGTATGGCTGCCGAGTGTTTATATCAAACAGCATGATAAGCACCACATGTTAACCCCTCATAATTCTATTGCCCTTATTCCCTCATGAACACCAACAACATTAAAAAATACGCGCCAATCGCCCGTCGTGACTTTATTGAAGCGGTCGGTAAGCGGCTTAATCAGTTCGGTGTTTACAGTAATGGCAATACGCTAACTGTCAGCGAGCCGAGTTTTTCCGGTTCGGTGATGCAGATTGACGGCAACGCTTTTGATGCAGGATTGGCACCAGCCCGTAAGCGCTTGGTACTTCGTGCTGAACAATTGGGTTTTGATGCCTTGGTAGAGCAGGTGGCTTATACCTGGTTTAACCGGCTTTGTGCCATCCGTTTTATGGAATTAAAAACGGACTATCTGGAACACGGTTTCCGCGTCTTATCCCCCTCTCCCTCGCAGGGAGAGGGCCGGGGTGAGGGTATAATCCCGGAAATTCTCGACCATGCCCAAGATGCGGCTGAAGCCTTGGGTCTGGATCGTGATTTTATTGTTGAATTGAAACTGGCAGGCAACAAGGATGAAGCACTTTATCGTCATTTACTACTGGGGCAGTGCCATCAATTGCATCAAGCCATGCCATTCTTGTTCGAAGCCTTGGATGATGAAACCGAATTATTGTTGCCGGATAACCTAATCCGCACTGACTCGATTTTACGCGGTCTGGTGGATGGCATTCCAGAGGAAGACTGGGAGCAAGTCGAGATTATCGGTTGGTTGTATCAGTTTTATATCTCCGAAAAGAAAGATCAGGTGATCGGCAAGGTCGTAAAAAGCGAGGATATTCCTGCCGCTACCCAACTGTTTACACCCAACTGGATAGTCAAATATCTGGTGCAAAACTCGGTTGGTCGCCAATGGTTGATGACTTATCCGGATTCCAGCCTGAAAAGTCAAATGGAGTATTACATAACACCCGCAGAACAAGAAGCCTCGGTAACCGCCACTTTAGCCGCGCTAACACCGACCAGTATCGAACCGGAAACCATCAAAGTGATTGATCCCGCCTGTGGTTCCGGTCATATCTTGGTCGAAGCCTACAACTTGCTCAAGACCATTTATGAAGAACGTGGCTATCGCAGTCGAGACATTCCCCAACTGATACTGGAAAACAACCTGTTTGGTTTGGATATTGATGATAGAGCCGCGCAGTTGGCCGGTTTTGCCTTAATGATGAAAGCCAGGGAAGATGATCGGCGCATTTTTACCCGTGACATCAAGCTGAATGTCTTGGCGCTGCAAGCGACGCACGGTTTGGATTTACCTGAACTGTGGCGCAAGTTGGATTTAAATAATCTCTTACCCGTAGGGACTAACGAGTCCATTTTTGATGAGGTAGATGTAGGTTGGGTTAGCGATAGCGTAACCCAACAAATCGAGGTCACCCCTGTTGGGTTACGCGATAAAGCCGCTAACCCAACCTACACATTATTGGAAAGCCTGCTTGACCAATTCACCCATGCGAAAACTTTTGGTTCGTTAATTCAGGTTCCCGCTGATCAGGCTGACTATTTACAGGACTTAACAAACCAATTACAAACCCTGATTGAGCAAGGTGATAGTTTTCAAAAACCGGCTGCAATTAAGTTAATGCCGTTTGTGCAACAAGCTTGGTTGTTGGCTCAGCG
>CAIMDR010000175.1 GCA_903839795.1 uncultured Methylococcaceae bacterium
CGCCAACAAACTGACCAAACTCTTCTTCATAGATTTTTTTAAATAAGGGGCTTTGATCCCAGGAGGTGCCTTTGAATTTTTTTAAAGTCTTGGCCAGCTCTTTTTTAGAGATGTTCATGACCTTAATTTTAAGTTGCTCATCAGTCTCGGTATTGTTAACCATGTAATGCAGTCCACGCCATGAGCCTTCCAGTTTTTGGAAGTCGTCATGATGTAAAACAAGATTAACTTGCTCGGTTATTTTTTTGTCGATTTGCGCAATAATCGCTTGAATTGAATTGAGCGCATCATCTGAGACTATGGATGCATCTTTCAAGACATATTCGGCCAGCGTTTGTACGGCATTTTCAACTTCTGCCTTGGCTCTATCCGACTTGGGTTTAAACTCTTTATTAAGTAATGCAGAAAAATCATTGCTTTCCTGTACTTCACCGGTTGCCGCTGCTTGGGTCGTTTCTAACTCAGCCATGTTTATGCTCCGCCTTCTGGTTTAGGTGCGGCAATCAGTGATTGCAACAAAGCAGGGTCATTAATGACTTTGGCCATTAATTCTTCTGCGCCGCCTTTACCATCCATATAAGTCATCAAATTGGCTAATTGTGTGCGTGCTTCGAGCAACTTATCCAAGCCGGCCACTTTTTTGGCAATGGCCGCCGGTGAGAAATCATCCATGCTTTGAAAAGTCAGATCGACACTTAAATTGCCTTCACCGGTCAAGGTATTAGGTACATTAAAAGCGACACGCGGCTTCATTGATTTTAAGCGATCATCGAAATTGTCCACATCAATTTCCAGCAATTTTCGTTCAGCAACGGGGGCTAAAGGATCAGCTGGATTTCCCGACAAATCGGCTAACACGCCCATCACAAAAGGCAACTGCACTTTTTTTTCCGCTCCGTACAATTCAACATCATATTCAATCTGAACCCGGGGTGCACGATTACGTGCTATAAATTTTTGACTACTTTGTGCCATTTAATACCTCGTCTTTGTTATTGTTAAGATCACTAATTGCTTTCGTCATCATGTTGCTTCCCTAAAATAAACTTGGCCTCATCAATTCCAGCAGGAGCCAAATCTTTTAGTACATCCATAAAGTTCATACCTACCAAACGTATAGCCCGCTCAATGAATAGGGGAATAGGGCTTGATGGTTCATTTTTTTTGTAATAATCGCAAACCAGGTTTAGCGTTTTAATCACATCCTGATTATTATTGATGGCACCGGATATTGATTTTGTTGACAGGACAGAAACGGCTTCACCTTCTTCATAAGCCTCTTCTGTTATCGGCTCATCATCACCAATCCCTCTTGCCTCTAACGCTGTCGCTAAAAAGCTTTTGCTTTCTTTTAAGAAAACCCGTAATTCAGTAAAACTGGGTGCCTCACTGACACCGACATAATCGGTTACCAGGGCTTCCAACTGATTAATACTTTCAAGACTACTGGTTATTGCCTCAAAAGTTTGTTGCAAATGACCTATCTCACAGTCCTGAACCGCTCCATCAATCGTGGCTTGATTCACTGCTTTTTCATTACTGGTGGCTGTCGATTTTCCGGAAGCGATGCTGAGGTCCCGAAAATTAAAACGGCCTAACAATTTTGATTCCAAAAGAGGCGTTTGTTGCAGCGACTTAAGTAATGTCTCATGATCACATAAAGACATCAGGACATTAATCCTTTCGGTTGGATCGTTGTCGTCATCCGGATCAAGTTGCGGATGAATCGTGTCCCAACGCGTTTCTATGGCTGTTTTTATCAGCGTCAAACCATCTTGTAATCCTGAAAAACCTTCCAGGGCTATAAGTGCACGCAAGTAACAAACTAATACCCGTAAATCGATCGTTCTTGTTAACAAAGCCTCGGACTTCTTTTTAATGTCACGCCAGTTAGGCGGTTCCGCTTCGACAACGGTATCGCCCATCTGCTGTTCAGGTTTGCCTTTAATCGCTTGCTCAAGTTCGATAAATACGGGGTCGTATTGCAAATCATCGCCGCACACATTGTCAGGGTCGATGTCTTTTAAATAATCATCTGGTTCAATAGCCAATGCTTTGTCCTCTCGTTAGAAAATGGTTGCTGCTGTGTAAGTATTCACCTCCCCCTTTGAAAAAGGGGGAATGAGGGGGATTTATTTAAAAAATCTCCCCTAACCCCTCTTTTTCAAAGAGGGGGACTGAATAATTACGCTGCTGTTACTACAATAAGGGTGACATTATCTCTGGCACCACGAGACAAGACCTCATTCATCAACGTATTGGCAAGGTTTTGTGGTTCAGAATCCTGCATTATTTGTTCAATTTCCTTAAAGCTTATTTCTTTATCCAGACCATCACTGCATAGTAAAAAAACATCACCTTTACGTATCTCTGTAATTTCACTGTCTAAATCCAACCTATCATCTGCACCAACGGCTCGGGTAATAATATTGGAACTTTTTACCGACCAGTCAGATGCTGCTTCTTCATCCGTTAAGCAGTGGTCTTGGGTTAGTTGCTGTAATTGATTATTTCTCAAACGATACAATCGACTGTCAACCGCCCACAAAAAACCGCAACGCTCAGTATCGCAAACTAAAGCGACAACCGTACTGCCAACG
>CAIMDR010000176.1 GCA_903839795.1 uncultured Methylococcaceae bacterium
ACTCATCGTATATAGATTTTCAGATAAATAATTTCGATCTTAACGGATACCATCCCTTTAAGGGATGTTATCCGTATGGTCTGCAAACTTCATGTAATGGAAATTTAATTTCTGAAAGACTATAGGCTGGCTACGCGCCGCTGTTTTAGGCGCAAATGATGGCATTGTCTCAACAGCCAGTTTAATTGTGGGTATTGCCGCCTCCCATGCCGCACATAATGATATCGTATTGGCTGGTGTTGCCGGACTGGTTGCAGGAGCCATGTCGATGGCGGCAGGTGAATATGTGTCAGTCAGTTCACAAGCCGATACAGAACAAGCCGATTTGGCGCGTGAACGCAGAGAGTTGGATGAAAATATTGAACATGAAAAAAAAGAATCACAGGCTATTTATGTAACGCGAGGACTTGATCCGGTTTTGGCCGAACAAGTTGCCGAACAATTAATGAATCATGATGCCTTGGGTGCGCACGCCCGTGATGAGCTGGGTATTTCTGCAACAGGCACTGCGCGCCCCATTCAAGCTGCACTGACTTCGGCAACCACTTTCGCTATTGGCGCAGTGTTGCCACTATTAATTGTCCTGTTTGCCCCTGAGCCAAACTTAATCGTTTTTGTGTCATCCGCTTCCTTGCTGTTTCTTGCCTTACTGGGTACTTTAGCGGCTTATACCGGCGGCTCCGGTATTATTAAAAGTGCTTTCCGGGTAACCTTCTGGGGCGCGTTGGCGATGGGCTTAACTGCGGGTGTCGGTTCTGTTTTTGGAACCGTTGTGTAAAATAGCCAAGCCGGATAGAAATTATGTGCCCAAAGAATTGATCTCCAACCAAGCGATTGTTAAAGTTATTGCCGCCGTTGATCGAATGTTTTATTAACACACAGGAAAAAAGGCTACCCACTTTAGGCGGGATAAGCAGCAAGGCTTAACCGTTCGCCCTGAGCTTGTCGAAGGGTCGTTCATGGTTCGACAGGCTTACCATGAACGGCTTAACTTTAAATTGTCCCGCCTTAAGTGGGTAGCCGGAAAAAACGATGAAGTCAATTGACAAAACTATCAAGATATTTGATGCGCATTATCAGTGTGTTGGGCTATTTGTCGGATAAACCTGATGTAAAAGTTTTTAAGGCTCCCGACTATGTTCTTCCATTGTTACCGTTTGATTAATTGATTTCACCCTATAACCCTTGACCACATTAAGCTTAATTAAATGAAATTTCTCGATATAAAAACAGACTTTGCTTTTAAAAAAGTCTTTGGCAGTGCCGATTCAAAAGATCTACTGATCAGCTTTTTAAATTCAGTGATAGAGTTTGACAACCAGCAAACAATAACCGATTTAACCATCGTTGATCCTTACAACATCCCTTTATTAAAGGGGATGAAAGACACCTTCGTCGATGTTAAAGCAGAGCTGAGTGACAACACGCGTGTCATTATAGAAATGCAGGTGCTGAATCATGAGGGCTTGGAGAAAAGAATCCTGTTTAATGCCGCAAAAAACTACTCAATACAGTTAAAAAAAGGTGATGCTTACCACTTGCTTAATCCAGTCATTGCCTTAACCATCACCGACTTTACCTTATTTAAAAACAGTGATGAACTCATTAACCGGTTTAAGTTACTCGAAAAAAAGCGTTTCATTGAATACAGTGACGATATCGAACTGATTTTTATCGAATTGCCAAAATTCAATAAAACCGAACCAGAACTAACCAGCATTCAGGATAAATGGCTTTATTTTATTAAAAATGCCGGCAACCTGGATTACATTCCTAAAAATCTTAATCAAGAGCTGGAAAAAGCCTTTAATATTGCCAACGAAGCCAATCTTAGCGAAGAAGAATTGGAGCTTCAGCATAAAAAGAGGGACTGGATTTATATTCAAAAAAGCTCAATCGAATTTGCGACAAAGACGGGGCTGCAACAAGGATTAGAACAAGGATTAGAACAAGGATTGGAGCAAGGATTGGAGCAAGGCG
>CAIMDR010000177.1 GCA_903839795.1 uncultured Methylococcaceae bacterium
AATGACAAAAACGATATGCAAATAAGTTATTTCAGACGTGTTCAAATACACAATCCTGCAAAGCCAATCTTTACCAAAAGTTGCTCTAATTCCTGCGTTAGCCTATTTGCTTTATGTAGTCATTCCAATCATTCAGAATTTAGGCACTCCCAAGCCGCTGGTCATAATAACATCTGACTCAGAATCGTTAATCCAAGAAAAACCTGAAAATAAACCAAGGGATTTTCTGCTTATCCAAGACTGGCATTTGTTTGGAGAGTCGCCGTCTGACGCCGCTCAAATCACTGATCAAAACGGCACGCCTCAAGAAACACAATTGCAAATCAAATTGCTGGGTGTTTTTTTTCAGCCGGATCAAAAAAATGCCAGTTATGCGATTATTGAGGCCGATGACAAATCACAAAAAAAATACCGCCAGGGTGATGAATTGCCTGGTGGTATTACTTTGCAATCAATAGCAAAAGAGCAAGTGATACTGCTGCGTAACAATCAACGCGAATCCCTTTCCATGGAGAGGAATAAAACGGGCTTGCTGTTTATAAATAAACAACCTTCTTTATAACTATAAATTTTATGCGCCTGCGTTTGCTAATCAGTTTGGTGTTGACTTTCTTTTGTGCGGTTTCTATGGCAGAAAAAGACGAGTTTTCACTTAATCTCAATAATGTTGATATTCACGCCCTGATTGAAACAGTGGCGGATGCCACCGGTAAAAATTTTATTGTCGACCCGCGCATAACCGGCAATATCTCAGTAGTTACCTCAACACCCATGAAAGCCTCACAAGTTTATGATGTGTTTTTGTCGATACTTAAAGTACATGGTTTTTCTGCAATACCTAACGGTAATATTGTCAAAATCATTCCCAACATCACGGCAAAACAGGATGGCGAAGAAAGTGAATTACGTACACGTTCTTTAAACGGTGATGAGCAGCTAACCCGTATCGTACAGGTACATCATGTCGATGCCACTCTGGTGGTTTCCACTTTATTGCCGCTAATGCCGCAATATGCCTTTATGGCCGCAGTACCCGAAAGTAATACCATTATTCTTTCTGATACGGCGGCTAATGTAAATCGTCTGGCGTTGATGATTAAACAAATAGATACCAGCGATGCGCAAAAAATCGAAATTATCAGTTTGCGCAATGCCAATGCAACCGATTTAATTCAGCCGCTCAATACCCTGATTGCCAGTACCAACGCAGGAAAAACCAATCCGGGCGGGCCGCCTTTGGTTGCTGATGATCGCTCCAACTCTATTATCATTGGTGGCGACCCTGATCTTCGTTTGCAGTTACGGGCCTTAATAGCCAATCTCGATACACCGATAGAAAAAGACGGTGATACCGAAGTGATTTATTTGCACTATGCCGTGGCTAAAGAATTGGTGGAAACGTTGACGGGTGTTGGCGAAAAAAAAGACGGCAATTCAAATCAACCTAAAACCCAGGCCACGACAGAAAAGGCTTTTGATATTCGTGCCGATGATGCGACTAATTCATTGATTATTACTGCCCCTAACGAGAAAATGCGCTCACTTAAATCGGTTGTTAAGCAACTGGATATTCGTCGAGCCCAAGTTCATATTGAAGCGATTATTGCTGAAGTTAACTATGATAAAACTCAGAAGATAGGTGTTGAGTGGCACACCAAGTTGGTAGAAAATGGCGTTGCTGTCGCTTCATCACCTATAAGTTTGGGTGATATGATTAAAACCGCTGGTAAAGGGATGAGTGTAGGTTATTTGGTAGGCGGTGAGTTACGAGCATTACTGACTGCGTTTGCAGAAGATAAAAATGTTAATATCCTGTCAACGCCTTCTATTGTTACGCTGGATAATGAAGAAGCCAGCATGCTTGTGGGAGATAACGTACCTGTTTCGACGGGTAGTTTTACAGCAGGGGCAGGCAGCGTTGCCAATGCAGTTACCACTTACGTCCGCCAAGATGTGGGTACCATACTAAAAGTTACACCGCAAATTAACGAGGGCAATGCCATCAAACTTAAGGTGAAACAGGAGGTGTCCAGTGTGGATAAAACGACTAAAAACGATCCGGGGGGATCAACCTTTAATAAGCGGCAAATAGATACTTCCGTTTTGGTTGATGATGGCAAGATTCTGGTTTTGGGCGGATTAATCGTTGATGACGTTCAGGTAACGGTGGACAAAGTCCCTTTCTTGGGTGATTTACCCCTGTTGGGCTTTTTGTTTCAAAGTAATAATACGGCAATTGTAAAAAAGAATTTAATGGTCTTTTTACGTCCGGTGATTATGCGTGATCCTGAAAAAGCCTCTTTATTTACTAACGACAGATATAATAATTTACGTAGCAACCAAGAGCAGTCCGGAAAGAAAGGCATATTTTTAATGCCTAACGAGCATGCCCCGATACTCCCTGAGCTAACACCCGACAGGCCACAAAATCCGGTTACACCGCAGTCCATCAAATGATAAATACTGAGCCGGCGTTAGTTTTGGATGGTGTGGAGCCAGGCGTTAAACTGCCTTCCTACAGTTTTGCCAAAAGACACGGTATTTTGGTTAAAGAAAATCCGGAAAACAAGACAGAAATTTTGTATCTGCAAAAAACGCCCAGTCAGGCACTGTTTGAGATTCGTAGACTGGTTGGCAATGCGGTTAACTTTGAGCAAATTAACGAAGAAAGCTTTGAGCGTTTGTTGCAAGAAGTTTACGAGCATAAATCCGGCCATGCCCAGCAAATGGTTGACGATATGCAGGACAATCTTGATCTGTCCTACATGGCACAGCATTTACCCAAACCGGAAGATTTACTTGAGAGTGCTGACGAAGCACCGATCATTCGTTTGATTAACGCTTTGCTGACGGAAGCGATTAAGGAAAACGCCTCGGATATTCATATTGAATCCTACGAAAAACGCATGGTCGTGCGTTTTCGGGTGGACGGCGCTTTACGGGAAATACTTGAGCCGCAACGCGAATTTGCACCGATGGTGATTTCCAGGCTAAAAGTAATGGCCAAGCTGGACATCGCTGAAAAAAGACTGCCACAGGATGGGCGTATTTCCCTTAATATTGGCGGCCGAACAGTTGATGTTCGGGTGTCTACCTTGCCTTCCGGTCATGGTGAACGGGTGGTGTTACGGTTGCTGGACAAGCAGGCAAACCAGCTCAGTTTAAGGCAGATAGGTATGGTCGATCAGGAACTGGACAGTATTCAGGAAATGATTGTACGGCCGCATGGCATTATTCTGGTTACAGGGCCAACCGGTTCCGGTAAAACCACCAGCTTGTATGCCATTGTTAATCAGCTTAATGAGCGTACCCGTAATATCCTGACGGTAGAAGATCCTATCGAATTTTATTTGGACGGTATTGGCCAAACCCAAGTCAACAACAAAGTTGAAATGACCTTTGCAAAAGGCTTGCGAGCCATATTGCGGCAAGATCCTGATATCGTCATGGTCGGCGAAATACGCGACAGAGAAACAGCGGAAATTGCCGTGCAAGCCAGCTTAACCGGCCATTTGGTTCTATCAACGTTGCATACCAATTCCGCAGTCGGTGCCATTACAAGGTTGCGTGACATGGGCGTAGAACCTTTTTTGCTCGCCTCAAGTCTGGTGGGCGTTATCGCACAGCGACTGGTGCGCAAGTTATGTCCGTTGTGCAAACTGGCGGTTACGGTGCCGGTTCATGAACTGGAAAAATTGGGCTATGCTGCCAATGACCAAGACACGGTTAGCGTTTATCAGGCACAAGGCTGTATGCAATGCGGCCAACGGGGCTTTAAAGGGCGTGTCGGTATTTTTGAAATTATTCCCATTAATGCCGCAATGCGGTGCTTGATTCATGAATGTGCGGGTGATCAGGCCCTGGAGCAACATGCACGGCTGTTTTCCCGCAGCATTCAGCAGAGTGCGCTCGAAAAAGTGCTTAATGGCGAGACCAGTCTGGATGAAGCCATCCGGATTACTCAAAAGGATTAAGCAGACATGGCAGCATTTGAATA
>CAIMDR010000178.1 GCA_903839795.1 uncultured Methylococcaceae bacterium
AAAGCTTTACCAACACTTCACCTCGACCCATTTCTGACATATCGCCTGCGTAACGCTGGACACGGTTAAATCCACTCGATGCATCGGCAAAACGGGAATTAAGCGGCTTAAATGACGCAAACAAGATCGGTAAAAATGCCAGGGTGTGTGCGCCGCAATCATTAAAACTGGCGGATAGCTGCGGCTGATTCCAGAGCAACAAGGTGCCACGGCGCATGGCATAGCCTAAATACCGGCCCGTTTGACCCATCACGGCAATGGTTCCTGCGGTCATCCGTGAACCGCAATAATCGCCGGCATTGCCTTCAATCAAAATATTACCTCGGCGCATGTGATCACCCGCTCGTTGACCGACATTGCCTTTAACCAGAATGGTGCCGCCTTTCATGCCCATTTTATTGCCCGGCAGTGCCGCACCTAAAAAGTCACCCGCATTGCCGGCAATTTCCAGATAACCTTTTTTCATTTCACACGCCGCGTACAGCCCGGCATTACCCGATACCTTAAGCTCGCCCGTTTTCATGCCAAAACCCAAATAAGCACCCGCATCACCCACGACACTGATGCAACCACCGTCGAGTTCTTTACCTATAAAATCGAGGTTATCAACACTGTTGTTGATAATGATGTTTTGTGTATCAGAACCGTCAATGGCAAATAATTCATCAACCCGCAATTTGCGTTTACCGCTTTGCAATGTTAACGCCCCAATATCAGCCAAGGCCAAGTCTTTTAAAAGATGGCAGACCAGCGGCGACATATCGACACGTTGATCGGTTCTGTGTTTTAACGTAAAGGTTAAAGCGCTCATGCCATAATCTCCTGTAAATGAAAATGAAACGGCCCCAGCTTGCCACCATAATTACCCGCACTAATGCGTTTGATGCCATTCTTGGCACCCAAATCACAGACAGCCTGCATGCCCACCCGCATAGCCTTATCGATATCTTCTTTGGTTAAGCCATCAATAACAATTTCCATGACCGATTCAATCTCGGGTGATAACTCTGTTTTAGTCATCCCTTTTAACGTCGGACAGAATGCATCATTGGTTGATGCGCCCAAGGTTTTGTATTTTGACCCGACTTTAGAACCTGAACGGACAACGCCGCCAGGAAAAGGCATAATCACATTGGGTATTTTACGCATTTCTTCAATCGCAGCCTCACAGGCGGCCAGTGCTTGCGGTTGCGACTCGGCCAATACTAAAAAGTTACCGCCGCCAATCGCATCGACCTGACCGGTGGTCGCTTCAGCCAAAAATTCACCATCCATCACCGGAATACGCCAGTAACGTTTACCGCCAATTTGCTTGGATACCTGAAAGCCGTCACCAAAATAACGCAGGTTTTTACCCAGCGGAATTCTAATACCGCCATCAATACCGGCAAATAATGCCGCCGTCGGTGAGGTTAACACGCATTGCCCTGCCCGGGTTTCCAGTTGTTTGGCCAAGCCTTTGCCGCCCATGGCAAATATCATAATTGATACACCGGGACGGCCATCGGGCGTTTCTGACGGCTCTAAAATCCGCTCAATACTGCCTTCGCAACCACAAGCGATGACCGATGTTGCGAAGCCCGTCATGGCCTGCGCTGAAATCAGCGCCCACTTTTCATTTTGCGCCGTGATAATGGCGCGGGTGGCTTTCATTGGAAACGCTTCTGCAAACGTTGCGTCTATGGTTACGCCATTAATAATCATATTGTTATGCTCATTGTTAATATTATTCTTCGGGTATTAAAATTGTTGTAAATCGAAGTAGAGAAAAATGCTTTAAATGATTTTTTATGTCCATTCTTGATGCTCTAAACGCTAGTACAACAAAATGGAAATTCATGAGCAATTAATCAAACTAATCTTTCAATAAAAAACAATTTATTATATTTATTTTTTAAGTCCACGAGCTTCCGGCGCTCTGTACTAACTAATATTTATTGAAACAATTCCGTTAGCCATGCAGCAAATTTTTCAGCTAATTCGTTATCGGGATTTAAGGTTCTTGCTGTGATGGCTTGACCTAGCGGCATTCCTGGCTCCTGCTGCCAAGCTAAAAAAGTATGAATTACTGCTTTAGTTTTATGTGTGTCAATAAAGGTTGTGAGATTGTTTGCTTTTGCGTCATTTACACATTTTTCGGCAAAATTAACGCCTATTGGGTGAGCTAACTGGCTACAGAAATCTTCAAGCATTCCATCCAGTTGGTTATCTGGCATGAGCCAAATACCCACTCTTGGAAGCTCATTAGCTGCTCGAATTATTGTTCCTGATAATTCTGGTTTTTCTTGAGTTGTTATTATTCCGCTTTTTTGTAGCCTATCTTTAATAGCTTGCCATTTTGCCGCTAAATTCGGATTATCAGCATCAATAACGATACCGATGGTTTCAACTTGATCCGATCTAGCAAGTAATCCTGTTAACTTTTTTAACGCCAACTCATCAGAACCGCACTCGTATAAACCAAATGTTTCAGGGATATTATAATGCTGGCACAACGCCAATATAACGTGGCAATCATTTATGCCTTCCGTAAGCAGGACTTTAGAGCCTTTGTGTTTAAAATTCATAAAAAGACTACCTAACATCGACATCAGTTTCTAAAGAATCTGATAATGTTTCAATATCATATTCTTGTGCCAAAACTGTTTCATTACGTGCAAATAGTCTGAAAAATGCACCGTATTGTGGATATTTTTTCCAAACATTTCCAAATCCATCAATACAATCTCTGCTATGGGTTGTACAAAAAACTTGAACGTTAAGTGTTTCTGCTAATTGAAATACAATTTCCCATACCGATTGTTGTACAGCCCAATGTAGTCCATTTTCAAATTCGTCGATTAATAACACGCCATCTTTGGCATTTACCAAGGAGAGAATAATGTGAAAAACTCGTGTAACTCCATCACCTAAGCTTTTAAGCGGTATCCGTTCTTCTTGGTTATCAAGCTTAACTACGGGGACTCGATCCCGTGACCTATCACCTTCAACAAAAGCGAGCCCTACTATAGTTTTTTCTACTAATTTGAGGGAATCTATTACGTCCTTTTCTAGGTCTTTTAAATTGATAGCGTCCCATAATTGAGCAGCTTTTGTGTCCGTCAACCCCTGCGTTGAAACAAACTGAATAATACCGTATTTATTTTGCGGTCGTTGATTACCTAATCTAAATCTTGCTTCTCTATAAGCATCACGAAAATCTCGGTTTTGAGAAAATAGTAATTGCGTTGTATCTTCTTGCTCAGAAACAACAAATATTTCAATATCAGGATCAAAATAGTCAAGATTAAAGCTTTCCAATTCTTCTCGGTCTAGTTTTCTCCTAATTCTTTTATCCACAGATTCTTCAACTATAAATGCTGCCGTTCTTATATTTAAAGATGCTTTTTTTTCTCTTATTGCAAGTGTAAAACCTGGTTCAGTCAAATCAGGTATTTTATGTCCCTTAAAAAAATGCCTAACTGGATTTAATGACAACAAGTTTGGGTTATTCTGGAAATCAGAATCATGGTTTTCTTGTCGAGATTTTATAAGATCGCAAATCACTTCAAGAGAAGCATTTGAAACATACAATAAAACAGCTTCTAAAAACGCGCTCTTACCAGCATTATTTCGACCAACGATCAAATTAACCCTGCTCAATCTATTAATTAATAACGTGTCGAAAATCCTAAAATTTTCTATATAGAATGAAGGTAGCATGATTTTTCTCTGATATGTTATAGATAACTAAGGAATAGGGTCAAAATAAGTTGAACAACTGTGATCTTTACCCCCCCATTTTTTTCAAAGGTAGGTGAGACCTGGGTATCACTTGACTACATTATTTCATAGGTGTTCCTAACTTGTTTTTAAACAGTAGGATGCACGGTAATACTCCCGCGTCCATCCTCGATAATTTCATCATCACTGATTTTAAAGTTACCCAGTTTCATGGTCAGGTAGCGGTCGAAATAATCTTTTAAGCCTTTTTCTACCGAGGGGTCAAAGTCGGGTTTAACCACATGGGTTGTGCCCCATTTGGTAGAAACCACCTTGCCGTCAACGACCACTAATTGACCATCTTTGAACACATAATCAGGCTTTTCAAACATCTTCTGTCTATCGTTGTTGTCCGTATAAACCGTAATATCTGCCCAGTTACCGGCGCTTAAGCCGCCCCGGTCTTTTAAACCAATCAATTTAGCCGCACCGGCACGCGTCATAATGGCGATTTCCTGTAACGTGTACTCACGTTCAATGGCGGCCAGCGTGGTCATTTTTTGCGCTTCTGGATGGATGGTTGACAGCACGTCATTACGGAAACTTCTGTCCATTAACAGGCGTATCAAATGCGGATAACTGGTAAATGGCGCACCGTTAGGATGATCAGTCGTCAAGAAAATACGCCATGGATCATCAACCAATAAAAAGGTTTCCAAACCAATCGCCCACTGCAAGGCATTAACAAAGTTTTTATCTTTGTATTTGAATGGCACAACACCGCAACCCGCATCACATTCAATATCCATGGTGACCCATTTATTGGGACTGGCATGCTTATGATTGGCATGTTGACGCATACTATCGCCCGATGCCGTAACGGTTTGACCAAACAAAATTTGGCCCACATCAATGGTGATATTTTTGTTTTTATTGACCGCTTCGGCAATCTGCGCCGCACCGGAGGAAAACTTAAAATCGCCTTCGGTGCCGTAACTATGAAACTGAATATGCGTTAAGTGCATGGGCAAGCCGCCAATGCCCTGAATGGTGTCCAACGTGGTTTGCATATTACCGGGCACACCCAAATTACAGCCGTGGACATGCAGCGGATGCGTAACACCAATTTCTTTAACGGCCGTTGCCAGCACACGCAAAATGTCACGCGGCGTCACGCCATAATGTGCGTTTTTCTCATCCAAATCCAACTGACGCTGGTTAAATTTAAACGCGTTAATACCACCAGGATTAACGACTTTAACGCCGATGGCTTTGGCCGAATGCATCGTCCAGGCCACATAATCATTAATGGCCTTCTGGTCTTTTTTGGCGGTCAACAGACGCAGTAAATAATCATCACTGCCCATCATGACATAACCGCCTTTATCCAGAATCGGGATATCCGCCATTTCCATGTGGGCTTGCCGCGCATTAATCGGCAGTACAGCCGGTTCAAACCCGGCGGTATAACCCATTTCCGCGTAACGATAACCCGTTACAAAGCTACTGGGCATGGCATGACCACAACCGGAACGGGTAATGTCGCTGCGATGAACGGGATCTTGCCGATGATCTTCCGGCAACAAGGTTCTGGCAATGTTGCCTTTACCGCCACCAATATGCGTGTGCATGTCAATCGCGCCGGACATGACGACTTTGCCTTTTAAATCATATTCTTTATCAATTTGAAGCGCTTCAGTCGGCGCTTTAACAATACGCCCGTCTTGAATATAAATATCTTGCAGTTGTCCATCGATCCCGCTTGCAGGATCATAGAGTTTACCGCCGGTGAGTTTTATTAACATGGTGTTTCCTTAAAACGCGTTTTGTGTTGGGGAGTATAGCGTATTAGCCGATAGTTTAGAATTAGGCGGAATGCGCTATAAAAGACAACGTAGTTATTTTGGCACTATCACAGCCGGATTTAAACCAAGACGCGTAGCACGTTTGGCAAACTTTTTGTCATCAAAAGAAGCCACATTGTCGCAGTTTATATAACTGGCATGATGCAAGGCATCGGCAAAATCAAAGCCTGCTTCAAAGTTGGCAACCGCCTGTTGAATACTGGCTCTATCTTCCAAGCCAACAGTCTCAAGTGATAATAAGTGTTTAAAAACAGCGACAATCTCAGGCGCTGAAAAATGATAATAACCGCGCATCACCCATTCAAACTCCAGCATCACCGTTTTACAAACCATTAAAGCTTGCCCGGATTCTATCAGTGTCCGTGCTAGCTGATGTTGCTTTTCGGCTTCCTTATCGGCTTCATCCTGTATGTAATACCGAGCCAAGATATTGGTATCAAGTCCTGTCATGGTTTAATAAACCGGCAGGGTCAAAATCGGCTGGCACGGAGGTGCGCTTGCTTTTTAGCATGGCAAAACCAGTGGTGGGCTGTTCATGTATCACATCACCAAGATGTAATTCAATATGGTCGCCTACCACAGTAGCTTGTATTTTACAGCCTTTGCGAATGCCTAATTGCTGACGAATAGTTTTGGGAATAGTGATTTGCCCTTTGCTGGTAACAGAAGTCAATAGCATGGTGTTTCCTTAAAAGTAACCCAACCTAAATTTATTATATTGCTTGTTCAATGGCATTCAGTACGTCAGCCGTACTGGGTAAACCGGAATCGCGACACTTTTTTAAGCGAATGGCGACCACGTTATCCATGCGATAAGCATGACCGGCGTGATCAATACCCGGTGTACCGACAGGAATAAACACAGCCGGTTCTTTTGCGAAAATCATGCCTGAGCGACCGACCACAATAGTAGGCAGTCCCGTTACCGGCGGTACTGCCTTAACATTAAAGGCATGCACCCAAACCAAGGCATCCGCTTCACCGTTTGCCAGCAACACGTTAGAATCGTTTAAAAACGGGTCATATTCAGGATAGCCCACACTAAAACGGGTGCGTGCCGGATAGCCGGTTGTCCAGCCACAAACCTGATTGGCGGTTTGATCGCCGTCTTTACCTGCCAACGGCAAACCGGAGCAGCGGGTGTTTTGATCATTAATATCTTTAATCATTTCTGACACGGTCTGCACGGTCAATTCTGCCTGAGGGTATGCTAAAGCACCTGCTGCCCAAGTCACTACACCGTACTTGGCCGCTTTAAATTTATCGGCAATCGTTTGTAAATCGGCCACCGTTATTCCGCAAACCGAGGTGGCGCGTATCGGCCGACCCTTTACCAACGCTCTTAATACGGCAACTACTTCCGGCAAATCTTCAATCGCACATTCAAATACCTGGGCTTTTTGACCGTTTGGTGAAGTTGAAGCATCACCCGATGGCGCTTTGCCTAAATAAATAACGCTACGTTGACTGGTATCATCCAGAAACATGGCTTCTTTATTCCACAGATAACGCTCAAAAAAGCGCGGTGCAAAAGCTTCCAAATCCGTACCGACTACCAGTAAAAAATCACAGCGATTTTTAACTTCCGCCAGCGTGGTGTTCATCCAGCCTGAATCTTGCAGCGCCAAAAAGTTATTACGGGCACCGGTAAAATTAATATTATCGACCACGGCACCGCAACGATCAGCCAAGGCCAACAAGCCGCGCATCCCGTTAACATCGGTCGCACAGCCGCCTATTACAGGCAGACGGGTGTCTTTTAATAAAGCCGCAGCCTTGGCAATGGCCACCTCCAGAGTCACGGCTTTGCCATCAACACGGGCACTGGTGTCGGTAATCGGCTGTTCAAATGCCGGCGTATTAACCGCACAGCCATTCTCAATTACTTTTAGCGA
>CAIMDR010000179.1 GCA_903839795.1 uncultured Methylococcaceae bacterium
ACCGGCCTTAAGATGACTTTCTATCATGACACCCATCAATCTTTGATCGCCATTAGCGATTTGTCCGCAAACGTCATGGCCGACAATGAGTTGCCGTTGGCATTGTTTTAAACTGTTGGCATGACTAAAATCAATCATGATGTTGGGCTTTAAATCGGCGCTTAACAGACCTTCAGCCACTAGTTCGACACTGACCTCATCATAATTGGGTCGGCCATTGCCGCCTCTTAAAATGATATGCACATCTTCATTGCCGGTGGTTGAAAAGATGGCGGAATGGCCCGCTTTAGTCAGCGATAAAAAATGGTGCGGACTCATGGCGGCTCTTATCGCATCAATGGCAATTTTAATCGTGCCATCCGTCGAGTTTTTAAAGCCGATGGGGCACGATACACCCGAAGCCAATTCACGGTGTCCCTGGCTTTCTGTGGTTCTGGCACCAATGGCACCCCAGGCGATCAAGTCGGAAACGTATTGCGGCGTAATTAAATCCAGATATTCAGTTGCCGCAGGCACACCGAGTGTATTTACATCCAGTAATAACTGTCTGGCAATGCGTAAACCTTTATTGATATTAAAGCTGGAATCAAGATCCGGGTCATTAATCAAGCCTTTCCAGCCGACTGTGGTGCGAGGTTTCTCAAAATAAACCCGCATAACAATCACCAGGTCGTCTTTTAGCTCATCTTTGACGGCTTTCAAAAGACCGGCATATTCTAAAGCGGCTTTGGGGTCATGAATGGAACAAGGGCCTACCACTACCAGCAGTCTGTCATCGTTGCCCGGTAAAATATCATGAATCTCTGCCCGCGCCTGAAGAGTCGTTTGTGCCGCTTTTTCGCTGATCGGCATTTCATCGTGAACCTGAGCAGGTGGGATGACTTCTTTAATTCCGCAAATTCTCAAGTCATCAGTATTATATTTAGTTTGCATGCTAGCTACCAGGCCGTTGCTTTCACAAAATGATTGTTAAAATCCGACCATTTTAACCGGTTTCATCATTTTCTTGTGAGTTTTTGCTAACGGGTGCTTGGGTTTGTTTTTTCAAGCTTCAAAAAACTGTAACTAAAGGCGGTGTCAGGGTCATCTTTAATATCTTCGCGTGTCACTTCAGACCACTCATTTAAATCAATTTCAGGGAAAAATGTGTCGCCCTCAAAGTCCCTGTTTATAAGGGTTAAATAAAGCGTGTCGGCCATCGGCAATATCGCCTTATAAAGATCCGAGCCGCCAATAATAAAAATCTCGTCAGTGCTTTCAGCGGCTTTTTTAAACGCCGTTTTTAGGTCATTAAAAACCAGGCAGCCCTCTTGTTGATAGTCGAGGTTTCGGCTGATAATCATGTTGGTGCGACCCGGTAACGGTCTACCTATCGACTCATAGGTTTTTCTGCCCATTAAAATAGGCGAACCCATCGTGATTGATTTAAACTTTTTAAGATCCGCTGATAAATGCCAAGGCATTTTATTATTCAGACCAATAACCCGATTACTCGCCATCGCGACGATAAGTGATATTTTCATTTTCTTAAACAGTCTGCTTTGCTATTCTGTAACGATTAATAAATCTGATCATCATACTATGAAAAATATTCTGGTTGTATTTACCGGCGGTACTATCGGCTCAACGGCGACAAAAGGAAGCATTGATACGGTCAGTTCAGCGCCGTTTAAATTGCTTGAGCTGTTTCAACAGCGTGACAAAAATCACCAACAAATCCATTTTAAGACTCTCCAGCCCTTGCAGATTTTAAGTGAGAATCTGGCGCCTTGTGTTTGGAAAACCTTGATTGCCGCCATTGAAGCAGAGCAACCCGAACAGTATGACGGCATTATCGTCACCCACGGCACCGATACGCTGGCCTATACCGCCGCTGCTTTAAGTTTTTATTTTAAGGCCATCAACATACCACTGCTTCTGGTTGCTAGTGATTATCCGCTGGATAACCCAAAAGCCAACGGACTGGCTAATTTTAGCTGTGCTGTTGAGTTTATACGGCAACAACTTCAGTCCGGTGTTTTTGTGCCTTATCGCAATCAAGAGCACACAATGCAAGTGCATAAAGGTTCACGTCTGACCTGTTCGTTACAATTAAGCGGCGACTTTTTTAGTGTTCAGGGCAAAAGTTTTATGCAGTATGAAGAACAAGCCTTCCGGCTTTTGAATCCACTCATAAAATTAATACCTGGCGATAACAATACTTTTTTGGGTGAAATCAACCACCTAAAAGCTCGTTTTTCTGACCGGATTTTAATGATAAAACCTTATCCAGGATTGGATTACAGCCATTTTAACCTTGAAAATGTTGATGCCGTTTTGCATGACTTATATCATTCCGGCACTGCGTGTGCCACAAATCAATGGGGCGAAAATCATTCGTTACTTGAGTTTATAAAACGCTGCACGGTGCAAAATATTAAGGTTTATCTGGCACCATCGATTAAATCAACGGATGCCTACCAAAGCACCCGGGCATTAATAGGGCAGGGCGCTGAAATGATTTGGAATATGTCGATAGAAGCAGCCTATGTAAAGCTAATGCTGGCTTATGGAAATTTTACCGATGAACAGCAAATAATGGGGTTTATTGAGGAAGATATTGCCGGGGAACATGTTTGAACAGTCAGGTAGAAAACCGGATTTGTTTGCCTTGACTCGCTTGGGTGCGGTGCATATTCATATATTCAAGATTTTTTAACGCGATTTCATAAAAAAGTCATATTTACCCAATAGCATTGAGAATCGGGAACTCAAAAATAATCCAAAAATTCTGGATTCCGATTTAACGAATCAGAGCAGTTGGCGATCAATACCGGGGCGCATATCCCGTTATTATCAAATATAAACAGAGGGCTTTATGACATTGAAAATTGCGTTCATCACCGACGCCTGGCATCCGCAGATAAACGGCGTTGTGACAACCATCCAAAATACTTGTTCGGCCTTGGAACGATCAGGACATCAAATTAAACTCATTACTCCGGAGCAGTTTAAAACAATTCCCTGTCCGAGTTACCCTTCAATTCGACTGGCACTTGCCTGTTATGGAAAATTAAAAAGGCAACTGGATGAGTTTAACCCTCAGCGCATTCATATTGCCACGGAAGGCCCCTTGGGACTGGCGGCGAGGCGGTATTGTCTCAGCCGGAATCTGGCATTCACCACATCGTTTCATACCTTATTTGCAGAATACGTTAATTTGCGCTTTAAAATCCCTTTGTCGTGGGGTTACGGTTTTTTGCGCTGGTTTCATGCGCCGGCCAAAAAGGTCATGGTCGCTACTCCTTCCGTAGAATCTGATTTGAATGCAAGGGGATTTAAAAATAGTCTGGTCCACTGGTCTCGCGGCGTAGATCCTGATTTTTATTATCCAAGGGATAAGGCTTTCATATCACTGCCTCGCCCTATATCGATGTTTGTTGGAAGAGTCGCTATTGAAAAGAACATTAGTGCCTTTTTGTCCCTGGATATTCCAGGCACAAAAATTGTGGTGGGAGACGGTCCGCAGATGAAAGAACTTAAAGCCAAATTTCCTGACACGGTTTTTGTCGGTTTTCTTTCAGGTGAACCTTTAGCTAAATATATGGCTGCCGCAGATGTTTTTGTATTCCCCAGTCGCACCGATACCTTTGGCATTGTCTTGCTGGATGCATTAGCCAGTGGCATACCCGTTGCAGCTTTTCCGGTAACTGGTCCGGTGGATGTGATTACCAGCGATAAAGTGGGTAAGCTTGATGAAAATTTAAAAAAAGCGATTACTGATGCTTTGAAATTGGACGCGGATGACTGTCGAAATTATGCACTAAACTATTCTTGGGCTAATTGTACCGAGCAATTTTTTAATAATCTTGTCCCCGCTTTTTAAGAGATTAAGCAACTGCAAACTAATTCAGTCGTTGAGCATTTTGTAAAATAACGCTTGTTAGCTCAAAAAGTCACATAAGGGCGCAATAAGTTATCGCATTGCGTCCTACAGATTCCGTTTTACGTGTTTATTTGGGCTACCAACTTAAGGCGGGACACTCTGAGCAGCAGAATAATTCGCCAAGTACTAAAAAGTCCGTCATTCCGACAGGGATTGCCGGAATCCAGTTGCCATGGATGGCAATTACAAAGCATACAATTGATTGATAGACACAGAGATTTGTCGGGTTACGCTGTC
>CAIMDR010000180.1 GCA_903839795.1 uncultured Methylococcaceae bacterium
ACCGTTACCGGATAAGGGGACATGGCTTCAAAGATTTGTTTAAAGTCATCACGCTGAATGGGAAATAATTTTTCCAGTGCTTCCTGTCTGGCTTCTTTGCTGTTCGCCAGAATCATATCAATCACTAACGGCAGGCGATCGGACGCATTAAACATACGTTCGGTACGGCACAGACCAATACCGGTTGCGCCATAACTGACCGCCATGCGTGCGCGTTCAGGCGTATCAACATTGGCATGAACTTCCAATTCTGCAACGTGATCGGCCCAAGATAATAAGGTTTTTAGCTCTTCCGAGAAGGAGGGTTCAATGGTGGCAATTTTACCCAGATAAATAAGTCCGGTGCTGCCATCAATGGTAATGATATCGCCTTCGCGAATATGGAGGTCGCCAATAACAGCTTGACGGGTTCGTACATCTATTTTTATGTCTTCAGCGCCGGCAATACAGGCTTTACCCATGCCTCGTGCAACCACCGCGGCATGTGAGGTTTTGCCGCCACGACTGGTCAAAATACCTTGGGCTGCAAAAAAGCCATGGATATCTTCAGGTTTGGTTTCTTCCCTCAGTAAAATAACCAACTCTCCGGCACGCCCCATTAATTCAGCGGTATCGGCATCAAATACACATTTACCAAAAGCAGCACCTGGTGAGGCGGGTAAACCTTGAGCTACGGGCTGTGCTTTATTTTCCGGATCGAGTTGTGGATGTAACAACTGCTCCAATAACTCCGGGTTGATGCGTAATAAAGCCTGTTCCTTGCTAATCAAATCTTCCGCGACCATCTCCACCGAAGTGCGCACCATCGCCGTGGCATTCATTTTGCCGTTACGGGTTTGCAGGCAGTACAATACACCGCCTTGAATGGTGTATTCGTAATCCTGAACTTCTTGGTAATGGGCTTCGAGTTTATTGCGTAACTCGACCAGTTGCCGATATAGATCGGGCATTTCATGAGCCAGTTCATGTACCGGTTTGGGCGTGCGAATGCCGGCAACCACATCTTCACCTTGGGCATTAACCAGATATTCGCCATACATTTCATTAACACCGGTACCCGGATTGCGGGTAAAGCCGACACCGGTTGCACAATCGTTGCCCATATTGCCAAACACCATAGCAACCACATTAACCGCAGTACCGTTGGCCATTTTGGGGGTGATATGAAATTCGCGCCGGTAATCGACAGCACGTTTGCCCGTCCAGGAATTGAATACCGCTTTAATAGACAATTCCAATTGTTCATAAACATCTTCAGGGAAGGGCTTGCCGGTTTCTTCCAGAACTACGTGCAAAAACAATTCACTGATTTGGCGTAAATGTCCGGCATCCAGACCTATATCCGCTTTAACGCCGGCTTGTTTTTTGATGGCGGTAAAATGCAGGTCAAATTTTTCATCATCAATACCCAAAGCAACCTTGCCGAAAAGCTGGATAAAACGGCGGTACGCATCGTAAGCAAAACGGGGATCACCCGTTTGTGCAATCAGACCTTTCAAGGTCTGGGTATTTAAGCCTAGATTTAGGATGGTATCCATCATGCCTGGCATTGAAATAGCCGAACCTGAACGTACTGACACTAATAAAGGATTGTGGCTGTCACCAAACTGTTTGCCTGAAAGCGCTTCAACTTCTGAAATATGAACTTTAACATCCTCCAGTAATGTTTCAGGTAACTGTTGGTCTTCAAGATAATCCAGACAAGCTTGGGTAGTAATGACAAATCCGGGTGGTACGTTGAGTCCTATCTGTGTCATTTCGCAAAGATTGGC
>CAIMDR010000181.1 GCA_903839795.1 uncultured Methylococcaceae bacterium
CAGTTGGCGAGAAGTCGTACTGAATTGCAATGAGCATCACCACCATCTGCTTAACCTGCTGGGTGAACGGTATGTCCACTTATATGCTGATTCCGAATATTTATATGCTGATTCTGGATAGCAGGGGTGCGGAATGTCGGGTGATGCATTTATACAGGAAAATGATCCGCTGTTGGCGCACTGGCCTGAGGCAGAGCTGGTGGTGCGTGTAACGTTGCGTGAAATGTTTCCCAACTGTCCACGCTATATTCACAAAATGGTATTGGTGGAAGAGTCATCGTTTGTTCCGAAAAAACAGTGTGAAACACCCGCGCCCGACTGGAAGCGTCTCGAAATGGTTGCCGATGTATTGCCGACACGCGACGCACATCTGGCAGGGAATCTGCAAGATCCGGCAGCGGCGATAAACCGCATCTATAGATTTTCAGATAAATAATTTCGATCTTAACGGATACCATCCCTTTAAGGGATGTTATCCGTATGGACTCCAAACTTCATGTAATGGAAATTTAATTTCTGAAAGACTATAGTCTGAATAGTTACCTTTTTTCTATACGATCACGTTTGCTTGAGATCGTACTTTTCAAAGTCATAATAGTGAGTTTCAGACGGGTCTGTTTATTCCGGGAACGCTGAGCACCAGCTCGGCGCTCCCGGAAAACGTTTCACCACGAAGGACATGACGTTTTTTGTCCTTTTTTCTTCGTACTCTTCGTGTTTTGGCAACTGCTCCCGGCGTTGTTCTACCTCCTGCATCCATGTAGTTGTTTGTGGTGAATAAGATTTTTAAAGGCACAACTAATTATCAGATTAGCTAATATACAATAATTTCTATTTTTTCTATTTTTTACTTGACTTAGTGGGGGGGGGGTAAAATCTAGCCGTGTAATTTTCTATGTATACTCTTTTTCAAAGATAATATTGGAAATAATTGCGCTATATCTTTATCTTTTATTTTAGGAGTTTATTTCATGAAAAAATCTTTGCTTCGCGTTATAGCCGCTGTTGCGGTGTTAACCCCGGCTATTTCTGCACATGCATCATTATTGAATTACAACGAGCAATTCGATGGCAATGGTATGCACTTTAATCTCAACTTTCAGGCCAGTGACACGGGCACTACGGTCATCACTACCTTTAACGGTACAGCTGGTACAGATCCCCTTGCCCTGATTGCCCCAGGTGGTAGAGACAATGATAATGTGTTTGTCCCGGCTACATTTGCTACAACCGGCGGTTGGAATAGCAATGGCTTGGCTTTCCATGACACCGTTTCTGGCTATAATTTTCAGCTGTTCTATGGCTATGGTTATAATCCAGCCACCGGTCAATTGGGAGATTTGTTGCAATTTAACTCTAACATGCCACAAGCTGATACATTTGCCAATTTCACCTATTCTTCATCACCTGTTTCTTCAGTACCCGTACCCGCCGCAGTTTGGTTGTTTGCGAGTGGTTTAGGACTGCTGACAGTCGGTCGCAGAAAAAAGATGGTTTAGTAATTAATCACCCAATACAAAGCAATTCAAAAAAACTGACTACTCGTCAGTTTTTTTTTGCCGAAAAGATCATATTATTCCGGGAACGCTGAGCCCCAGCTCGGCGTAGTTACCTCTCTACCTTAAGCTAACTGATTATTCCGTGCCGAGCTGGGGCTTAGCGTTCCCGCAAAAAAATTTTACCTTAAGGAAAATACGCCGCTTCTTTCGGCTTGGGCAGGTTGGCTGATTTTTCCTCTGCAATTCTCCAGCCGCCACCCATGGCAAGGTATAAAGAAAGGGCCGAGTTAAAGGTCGATGCCCGCGCATTGGTAAGCTCAATCTGGGCGCTTACTAACTGTCTGATGGCATCCAGTTCATTTAAATAATCAACATAGCCTTCTTCATAACGAATCCGCGATAGATTGAAATAACGATTATTGGCACCCACCCGATCAATTTGCTTGGCTTCTTGTTCTTTGGTTTTGATTAGGCCGACCAGCGCACTTTCAAATTCACTAAAGCCGGTAATAATGCTTCGCTTATAATTAGCTAAGGCCGCTTTTTGGACAGCTTCGGCTGATTGCACTTGGCCTGCTATTTTTCCGGCGGTAAATATAGGCGTCACTATTGCCGAACCCACTGTCCAGAAGTTGGCACCGGGGGCAAAAAGACCGCCTAGTTGTGAGCTGATTTGTCCTACGTTTCCGGTCAGGGAAATAGTGGGAAAATATTGCGCCCTGGCAACACCGATTTGTGCATTCGCGGAAATTAATTGTTGCTCTGCTTGGGTAATATCCGGTCGTCTTATTAATAAATCAGAAGGCAGGCCTGCCGGTATTGCCGGCAGTTTAAGCTTATCCAGAGTCAAGCCGCGTGGAATGGCATCAGGATTTTTGCCCAATAAAACATTCAAGGCATTTTCAGTCACAGCGATGCGCTGCTCGTAAAGAGGAATTTGCGCACTTTGTAGTTGATATTCAGAATCGGTTTGTTCCACTTCCAGTTCCGAGGTATAGCCTTCTTGAAAACGTATCGTGTTAATGCGCAGACCTTCTTTAAGAATCGCCACGATTTCTTTGGTTATTTCCAGTTGCTTGTCCAGTTGACGCAAGTTGATGTAAGTTTTTGCGACTTGACTGACCAGGGTTAGCATGACGGCTTGGCGCGTTGCCTCTTGACCCAGAAGATTGGCCATTGCCGCTTCGTTGGCGCGTCTTAATTGTCCCCAAATATCAAGTTGCCAGTTCATCCCGCCGCTCAGGTTAAAAGAATCTCCATCGGGTTTAAACTGCGGGGAGGTAGCCGGTTGTGGATGTTGGGTTTTAAATGCCCCTGTGATCTGCGGAAACAAATTGGCGCGTGTTGAGCCATACAGCCCCATGTATTGATCAACATTGGCAATGGCTATTTTTAAATCGTAATTACCCTGAATGGCTTGTGTTATCAAACGATTAAGTACGGGGTCGCCTAACTGTTGCCACCACCGGTTATTGGTTGCATTAAGCAGCGCATCGGTTTCGTTGTTACGCCAATGGGTGGGCGTAGCAATTTCAGGCTTGATATAATCCGGGCCTACTTTAAAACACCCGGTTAACAAAATACTTGATAACAATAAAACTTTATTCATTGTCAGGCTCCTGTTGCTTGTCCATCGCGATTTCGGTTTTCTTTTGATCAGAAAATTTCTCAACGGTGTAGAAACTTAAAGGAATCAAAAAGATGGCAATAAACGAGGCGGCCGCCATCCCGCCAATAACGACATAACCAATAACTTGTCGCCCCAAAGCACCCGCACCATGCGCCAAAGCCAACGGCACACAACCCAAAATAAAAGCGAAACTGGTCATTAAAATAGGCCGTAACCGCAACCGCGCACCTGCCAGGGTCGCTTCAACCAACGGTTTACCCTGATCTACGCCCATCTTGGCAAACTCCACAATCAAAATGGCGTTCTTGGCGGCTAACCCAATCAGCATGACCAAGCCGATTTGCGCATAGACATTATTGGCGTAGTGCCCAAACATCAAGGCCGCAAAAGCGCCAAAGACGGCAACCGGGGTACTCAATAAAACGCTGAACGGCAAGCTCCAACTTTCATACAGGGCGGCTAAAATCAAAAATACACACAACAGTGAAAAGCCAAAAATAAGCATCGGTGACAAGCCTTGCTGGGCAATTTTTTCCTGATAGCTCATGCCCATATAGTCGTAGCCCATCGTGTTGGGCATGGTCTGGGCAAATACCTCTTCCAACGCCTGCATCGCTTGTGCTGAAGTATAGCCCGGCTTGGCTGCGGCATTAATCAAAGCACTGCGATAAAGGTTATAACGCATGGTAAATTCCGGGCCACTGGTTTCCCGAATACTGGTTACTGCCGATAAAGGGACGGTAGTGCCGCTTTTATTGCGCACATAAAACTGACCTAAAGGCTCGGGTGTTTTTCGATATTCGCCTTCCGCTTCCAGATAAACCTGCCATTGCCGGCCAAAACGGTTAAAGTAATTAATAAAGCCACTGCCCATGTAATACTGCATGGTTTGGTAAACATCTGCCAAGTTAACACCTTGCTTAATAACCTTATCCTTATCGACATCCACAAACAATTGCGGTGTTGCGGCGATAAGTGTGGTAAAAATTCCTGTTAATTCAGGACGTTGTGCCGCTGCTTTTATAAATTTCTCGGTGTTTTCGGCTAAAAACTCTACCGTATTACCACCTCTGTCTTCCAGTACAAAACTAACCCCGCCCGAGGTTCCCACACCCGGGATGGCCGGTGGTGGAAACACCATAGCCACCCCGCCCGGCAGTTTTTGCAGTTCTTTATTGACCGATAATTTAATGGCGGTGTATTGTTCCTTAGCGTCTTTACGTAGAGCCCAATCTTCCAGGGTTATAAAGAAAAATGCGTTGTAGGTGGTATTTGCCTGACTGAGCATGTTGTAGCCCAGCACGGTTGAATAGTATTTTATACCCGGCGTGTTTTTTAATACGTCTTCAACTTGGCGAGCCATTTCGCTGGTTCGTTGAAACGATGAGGCATTGGGTAATTGAAGTGCGCCGTAGATATAGCCCTGATCTTCATCGGGTAAAAAGCTGGAGGGCGTTTTATTGCCTAAAAAGCCCGCCAATAAAGTCAGTGCCAACAAGAACATTAAGCCGAAAAAACTGTGACGAATCAATCCGCCGCAAACGCCGACATAGCCATCGGTCATACGGCCAAAATACCGGTTAAAACCATTAAAAAACCGCTGCAACAAGCTGATTTTTTGGTCTTTAGGTTTTGGCTTTAACATCAGTGCGCATAAAGCGGGTGTTAACGTTAAAGCATTAAAGGCAGACAGCGCCACAGATATCGCTATAGTCAACGCAAACGGTTGATAAAGACGTCCGGTAATACCGGGAATAAAAGCCGTTGGTATAAACACGGCCGCCAGAATAATGGCAATCGCGATAACCGGCCCTGATACTTCTTCCATTGCTTTAAACGCGGCATCTTTAGGCGACATGCCTTCCTCAATATGATGCTCTACCGCCTCTACCACCACAATCGCATCATCAATTACCAAACCTACTGCCAGCACCAGGCCGAACAGGGATAAGGTATTAATGGAAAAACCAAACAGGGGAAAAAAGGCAAAGGTACCGATTAAAGCTACCGGCACCGCCAACAACGGAATTAACGTAGCCCGCCAACTTTGCAAAAACAGATAGACGACAATAATAACCAGCACCAACGCTTCAAATAACGTTTGGACAATGTCATCAATCCCCGCAGTCACAGCCAACGTGGTATCCAGAGCCACGGCATAATCCAGATCAGCCGGAAAACTCTTTTTTTGTTCGGCCATTAAGGCCTTGACACCGTTAGCCGCCTCCAGCGCGTTGGAACCAGGTAATTGATAAAGTGCAATCAGCGCAGTGGGTTGTCCATTCAAACGACTGGAGATTGAGTAATTTTGCGCCCCCAACTCAATTCGACCAACATCTTTAATACGCACTGTTGAGCCCGTTTTATCAACGCGCAAAATGATATTACCAAAGTCTTCTTCCGATTGTAAACGGCCTTGCGCCTGAATGGCATAGGTAAATTCCTGACCGTTAGGGATAGGTTCCGCGCCAATTTGTCCGGCGGGGTTAACCGTATTTTGGGCTTGAATGGCACTAACAATTTCGGGGATAGTAATATCCATTGAGGCCAGCTTATCGGGTTTCACCCAAATACGCATGGCATACTGACCTGCACCAAACACCGACACCGTGGAAATGCCTTTAATGCGGGTTAGCTTGTCGTTAAGATTGATGTAGGCATAATTGGCCAGAAAAACATTATCGTAAGTCCCTTTGGGCGAATACAAGGCAAACATGATGAGTGGGGCGACGGTCGATTTTTGTACCGTTACGCCAAAATTGTTAACCGCAGCAGGAAGCTGAGAAGCCGCTTGCGTTTCACGCATTTGAGCAAGAATTTGGTCGGTGTTGGGGTCAGTGGTGACATCAAAATCGACGCGCACATTGGTATTGCCACTATTGGTGTTAATGGAATACATGTATAGACTTTCAGAAATTAAATTTCCAAAATCCCTCAAAAATTCACAAAAATCGTAATAAAACACGTTTAAAATACACGCATTTACAATCCTTATAATAAGCCTAGCAATGATAACC
>CAIMDR010000182.1 GCA_903839795.1 uncultured Methylococcaceae bacterium
CAGGATACTCAGAAAAATGGATTATAAAAAAGCCTTTATTATCAATAAGTAAAAAATACTAAAAATTCTTATGGGGTGCGGAATGTCGGTTAGGATAAATACTGTTGGCAAATAATAAAAATTAATCTCTTGTAACGGCAATGCTATAAGGCATTGCCCATAAATTATTAACCCCTATTAATAAAGTAGGCCTCTTTGACCAAAGGAACGATTTGTCCCATCGTGACCCTATAGCCATGCTGAATAATGCTTCACAGGTCATGGCTTTATTATCTCATTACCCACTAGGAGACTGTCCGAGAACAGAAAACCTACTGCGGAAAAGCCATTTCGGCCAGATTTTCCGCTCATTTTTGTTAAATAGCACAACTATTCGCCTCAAATGATCAAAAAATCTGACTCAAAATGGCTTCCCCTCGCTACGGTTCCTGTTCTCGGACAGCCTCCCAGTATTCAAATAGAGCCAAGTTATCAATCTTCATTGCTGTTGATAAAGCGATAGATTACTGCACCCAGTAAAGCGCCTGCAATGGGGGCAACCCAAAAGAGCCAGAGTTGTGCTAATGCCCAATCCCCGGCATAGATTGCAACGCCAAGACTTCTTGCGGGATTGACCGAAGTGTTGGTAACAGGGATGCTGATCAAGTGGACCAAAGTCAGAGACAGACCAATGGCAAGCCCGGCAAAGCCACTTGGGGCATTTTTATGGGTAACCGACAAGATAATGAACAGAAACATCAGGGTCATGACAATTTCTGTCACCAGTCCAGCTAACAAAGAGTATCCGCCGGGTGAATGCTCACCGTAGCCATTGGAGGCAAAACTACCGATAGTAGTAAAATTTGTTTTGCCGCTAACAATAAGATATAAAACTCCTCCGGCAACTATCGCGCCCAAACATTGAGCGATAATGTAAGGTAAAATTTTGTCTGCCGGAAATCGGCCACCCGACCAAAGCCCAATGGATACTGCAGGATTCAGGTGACAACCGGAAACATGGCCTATTGCATAAGCCATGGTCAAAACAGTTAGGCCAAAGGCAAAAGCCACGCCCACAAAGCCGATACCAAGGTCAGGAAATGCAGCATCCAAAACCGCACTACCGCAACCACCCAGAACCAACCAAAATGTTCCAATAAATTCAGCACTGTATTGTTTCATATTTTCCCCCTGTTTTTTTTAAGTAAAAAATTACGTTAGCTATTTAATATTCAATTAGTAAAATCTTATTATTTTTTAAATTTAGACATTAGATACCCTGTAAATGAATCTGGACGCCGTCCGATGTGGGTAGGAAACACTCAGCCCCGGTTTTGCATGCTCTCCTTTTGGGTTCAAAATGATGTTTCAGATAATTTTTTTATTTATCCCGTCAATTCACCAGAAGTCACGCAAGCAAATGCTCGAAGTTCATGCTTAAGTTCATAATCCCACCATGTACTTGATGGGGGTGATGTCCAACAGGACGAAAACGCATGTTAGCGCAAAAAGTGGGTTGACAAATTTCATAAGCGCCTAAAATATATAAAGTTATGGGCACAGAAATAGTACTAAGAAATCATGTCTACTAATTTTTTTCATCACACTAAATAGATAATTTGTCTGTTAATCGACTTAAGAGACAGTTTCAACTATGTTTTTTGCTATAAAAGCCAATAACTTTGCTTAGCGTACGTTTTCGTAACGTTGGACTTCAAACCCCTCATAAGTTTTAATTTAATCAGATTGGAAACACAAAAACTATTGGTACAACTACTTAGTTGATCCGGAAAATGAGGCATTAAACGGTTCGAGTAGACAGGTGGGTAATGACTGGACATTTTGAGCCAAAATGTCTGCTGTCAAAACAGTAGACAACACAATAGAACCATCGCTGCGAGACATGATTCGAGTAGTCCCCAGAAGCAATAGTGCATGCGCTTTCACGAAGCCTGAGCGTAGTAAAAATGCAGACTTTACGAAATCGCGTCGAGTCATTGAAGAGCATGTGAACCACCCCTTGTTGGGTGGTGAGCGAGTTGACCAAGACAGCGGGGCTTGCGTAGCAATCTAATTGGTCGCGGTATTTTTGAGTTTTCCACGCAGGGAGCGAGGGAAATCTTTACTCAAAAATAGAGACTCCCCGCTTGAATTAATTTCATTCTGCCATCTTTATCGCCACAAAGCGGCCATTCGCGACGGGCAGCATTACCATGAGGTGCTCGTTACAATGGATCAAGATAATGTCAGGTATCGGGTAACAGCATCCAATGACAGGTGAAAGATAGCCGCGCGGCTTACTGATACAGCAACTTTTGCAAATTCATACCCGCTTTTTCCGCGTTGCAGTCGCGTGTGGGTTTTAAGCCTTTGGCGCGGGCGGTTTCAAGTTCGACCTTGGCCGCTTCCAGGTCGGCGCGGAACGAGGGGTTGGCATGTAGCCTTGCCACGGTGTAGGCACCCATGTAACGACCCTGTAGTGTGTCGCTGTTCCAATGCACGTTGCAGATTATACGACTCACCCCAAAAGCCTGCCCTCGTGCCAGAATCGCGTCGGTTTGTGCTGGAGAAACCTCAGTGATGACAAGCGCCCAAGCCATACCGGCTGCGTTATGCCCAGATGGATAAGAAGGGCTTTTCTCCAGCCGTGCTTTATCCTCCGGCGTGCAGAAAGCAGCCTTGTTCACTAAGAAGGGACGGGGGCGTTGGTAATGTTTTTTTGCATCTTCAGTCGAATCCTTCGCGTCTTTCAGAGTTCGACGCAATAGCGTGTAAAGACGTGGCGTATCCTGTTCGTTAATAGGCGCATTCAATGCGCAGGAATAAGTGCCTGCCGCGTTCGGAAACGTCAGGTCAGCATCCAAGATCGCCAGCGTCCAGGCCGGTGTATCGCGCAAAGCGAAACTTTTTTTGCTGTATTCCTCATCAAGCGCGAAGCCTGTCGACCCTGCAATCGGTGGAGGCGGAAGCAGCACTAAACTGTTCGGAAGCTCGCTGGATTGCAAATACCCCGCCACCTGACGGGTGCTAAGCTCGGCGGGCAGGGCCGCAGCCTCATCCCGCCCGGCATTGCTGACGCAACTAGTTATGGTCGCAGTAAATATCAAGGCGGGCAAAAGTCGGAAAAATTCTCTATTAAAAAATCTCATCATGCTGTGGTTTCCTCGTGATTTTTCAACTTAACATTATGACCAGCAATTTCCGGTGCTAAGTGTAACGGCTTGTATTTGAAAATAGTCGTGCTCGCATTTAGTGCCTTTTCTGATTAAGTCCGACAATAGTTTTCGTACGTTATTTGAGGGAGTCATGGGCAGGTCAGATATTTTACGGCGATCTCTCAGCTTAACGGAAAACACTTGTTTTCCGTTACTTTAAAGATCGGTTCAGATTGCCTCCCCCGGTGTTGCATGCTCTCCTTGTTGGTCGTAATTCGGCGACAGGCTGTTTTTTCGATGCAGCAAGCTGTCCATTCACCCCGGCCCGGTCGATTGTACAATTTCATCCTGAGTTTGCCAGGCGCATTCTTTTTTCCCGCGACATCGTTTTCTTCAATCGTAACGACCTTAAACATTATAAATGGCTAACCTAAATAAATTGGTCCTTTTTCAAACTTAAATTTGTAACCAGTAAAGCAAGTAGTTCTGATATTAGCGTAGCCTCATGCGAAGCCTGACTTTACCCATTTCCAAAACTCGTTCCATAGCTGGGTGGAAGTAAGGCCCAAGTTTGCTATCCGTCCGCGCCAGAGGTACAGTGGGTTGATGATTTTGATATAGAAAATGATGAACACCGTTCCTATCGTCAGTAGTATGGCCTTGAGGGCGTTTTTGGCCAATGCCGCTTGGGGACGTGCCAGTTCCAGAAAAGGAAGTAGTTTGAGCAGTTTTGGCGCAAGGCTGTTCAGTAGCCACAAGCCAACGGCGAGCAGAACTGCGGTGACCGGGATAGAGCTGGCCAGTAGTGCCAAAACTTGTGGCCAGAAGGCATAAAGCGCTAGCACGATGGCTACAAAAAAAGGAATCCATAGCCAAGGCATCAGCAGCAGCGTTTTGCCAAAGATGGATTGGGCTACTTTCAGTTGTTTCAGGTAATCAGGCTTTGGGTCGCGTGCCCAGATGTCGATGGTCAGAAACTTCCAGTTTTCCTCAGGCGGCAGTGACTCAGGCTTTTTGATGTTCGTACAGAGGGAGTTTTCCATAAAGTAATCCAGTTCACCCTTGCTCATGCGATAGCCATCCAGCATCAATGAATAGGCTTCGACCTCGGTGAAGGCATCCAAGTCGGTGCGCATCTTGGAGAGGCTGTCCTGAACATCGGGGTGGATGCCGAAGTTTTGGTTGTTGGGTGGTATGATTTCATCGGGAGCTTGCTGGTTTTTTTGATCGACCCAGGCTATCCTGCGAACCCCCAAACCGTGGCGTAAATTCATGAAAGCGACATTATCGGTGCCTTGCGTGTCGAACAGATGCAGCAAGCTTTCTGTCCTGATCCGGCTTTGCAAGATGCTGCTGACGCGCAACAACACGGAAACCGGATCGACTCCCGGATTATTTAACGACTCCAATTGGCCACCTGCGTCACTGATCACGAAGCAGGTGCAGTCATTGCGCAGCAGTCCTTCGATCCCTTGGTTATCATGCACGCCTCCGTCCACCAGTTGCGCCCGAATATCCTCGTTTTTCTCCTTGTCGCGATAGAGATTGCTGACTGCTAAGGGATCGAATAGCGCCGGCACACAGGCAGAGGCCGCCACGGCATGGCCGAGAGGAAATTGCTGCTGGTTGATCGGTGCGGCGATCATATCGGGATAGCCACCTGCCCGCCGCAACCGGATAGGTTGTTTGTCTATCCGCTCCCATAGTGAGGATGTGGGGGGTGGGGGTTCGCCCATGGTCTGGGCGGTGAACTCCCAGTTGCGGCCAGTGTTCAGAGTGGTGGAGTTGAGGACGAGGATAGGGACTTTTGCTTGCCGATCTTGATTGTCGCGGTTTGGGTAGAAGTCAGGCTGGCCGGGAGGATATATTTTCAACTCCTGCATCTGCACAGGGTTACTGACATTCCCCAGCACCGTCTGGTATATCCAGTTGTTGTACAATTCAGCGATGCGGTCGCTACGGGAGTAATTTAGGAAAATCATCCTAAAATTGGCCGAGAAACTGGCGAAGGTGGACATGCGGATGTTCTTGTCCGTCGCCTTCAAGAAATCCGTTTGAATGGTTTTGACAATATCCACATAGTCTTGGTTGGTGATGTCGCTGTCTGGTTTGGCTTCCAGTAGTTTTTTAACATGCAGGTAATATAGTGCCCCGATGATGGAGCCACCCGATACCGTGGATATAACCTCTACGTGGCGCAACAGTCCCTGCTCTGCCATCTGCGCTAATACGCCAATGTGGTAGAAGGAGGCGCGGAAGCCGCCGCCGGAAAGACCGAGTCCGAGCTTTTGTGATTTACTTGGTAGTGGCATAGGGTTTCCTGCTTATTATGATTTAATGGAGGGATGGGGGGGGCGTAAAGATTCGCCCTACTTACATCAAAGCTCAGTGTTTCATATTTTAATCACTGTTTCAATACGTATAAATACCAATATGCACTAACAAAAAAAATAAGTGGTTTTAGCAAAAAGAAAAATAGACGTGTACTGACAATAGGTGATTTTTCATGTTGGTTGGAAATGTAAGGTATGTAAAAATTTACCCGGCATAAAAGGGACTGTTTTACCTTCTTGCCAAAACGTTTGTTGATCCCGGTAATGTCTTGAAAAAGGATGGCCAGATTGACCGCCAGGCATTTCCAGTATGCCATTTTCGGGATGAGCCGGAGCCAGTGCCAATCTTTCGCTGGCACCGTGTGCTTTTGACATGACTCTGACACAGACACTCGCGCAGCCCGAACTTTCGAAGTCGCCTATGTCCAAAAATGCACCAAATACCGGCAGACTCTTGCTGAAAGGATGCTGTTGCGCAATCCGGTTGACCGTTCCCCAATTCAGTTGGGCAAGTTCAATATCGGGATAATCGCTTTGTAAGTCTTTTGCCGCCGAATTTAATGTGTCCAAAATGAATGTCCGCCAGTCATCGTTATACTGCGCAGGAATGACGCCTTTCGGACGTTGCGTCAATAGCTCTCGCAACGGGGTTTCCATCTCGCGCCAGGCATAACTGAAATTGGGGTCGTATCGCTGACAGCGAGCGACCACTTTGGCAAATA
>CAIMDR010000183.1 GCA_903839795.1 uncultured Methylococcaceae bacterium
CTTAATTTTCAAGGCGCGCACGGCACGCCCTACAGAAAATAATGTCGCTTAATCAACGAAGGTTTCTATAACTTGATCTGAAGCGTGACGGGGTTTGTAACCCCGTTACTTACGTTTTGAAAGCGACTTACGCCTTCAAACGTTTCAGTCGGGGTTGCAAACCCCGACCGGCATCGGTAGATTGAACAAAAGTATAGCATCACAAAATAGCTAACGCATAATTGAAGCGGGCAACCTAACTTGATTAAATTATCCCCGCCGCCAGGTATGTAAACGTTTCAACCCGTTCAGCAAGGTTTGCGAGGACTGCTTGCGTTTCCAGACACCGGCCACATATTTGTTGGCTTCAGCCAGGGTGGGATAAATATGGATAGTACCCAGGATTTTGTTTAAGCCGATGCCATGTTTCATGGCCAAAACAAACTCGGCGATCAAGTCTCCCGCCTGTTCGCCAACTATGGTGACACCCAGTATTTTGTCACGACCTGGTTGCGTTAATACTTTAACAAAACCGTGCGCTTCGCCATCAGTAATCGCTCTGTCAAGATCATCAAGATTATAAATTGAAACGTCATAAGCAATGCCCTGTAAATTAGCCTCCCGCTCGTTTAAGCCAACCCGCGCCACTTCAGGATCAGTAAAAGTCGCCCAAGGTATCACTGAATAATCAGTGCGAAACTTTTTAAACTGCCCAAACAACGCATTGACTGCGGCATACCATGCTTGGTGCGCCGCAGTATGTGTGAATTGATAAGGGCCTGCGACATCGCCACACGCGTAAATGTTGGGGAAATTGGTTTCCTGAAAAGCGTTGGTCGCTATCGTGTTGAGCGGTGATAAGGTAATGTTTAGTTCGTCAATACCATAACCTTTAATATTGGCAACCCGACCTAAAGCAATCAGAACCTGATCAAACGGAATGTTGACCGATGCGCCGTGATGGTCGGTTATCAGAAATTGTTCCCCGTTTTCAATAACAAACTCTTTTGCGGTATGTTCAAGGCGTAAATCGATACCTTCCTGTTTAAAACGGTTCATAACCGCTTCGGACACTTCGGGGTCTTCACGTCCTAATAGTTGTGCGGCTTGTTCTACGATAGTCACTTCACTGCCAAAGCGGGCGAAACATTGTGCCAGTTCGCATCCAATCGGGCCACCGCCAAGCACCAGCAGGCGTTTGGGTAATGCTTTTAGATTCCAAATCGTATCCGAAGTGAGCGGATTGATTTTATCAATGCGAGGAATGGGCGGTAGTAAGGGGCTTGCACCGGCGGCGATAACGATTGAGCGGGTCGTTAACGTTTGCACACCGGCATCCGTGGTAACCTGAACTTCCCAGGGCGAGATTATCCGGGCTTCGCCAAGCACAATATCAACGCCGAGTTGCGTGTAACGTTCAACCGAATCGTGTGGCTCGACGGTTTTGATAATGGACTGCACTCGCGTCATTATATCGGCAAAATCAAATTCTGCCTGTGCCTGTTTGATGCCAAATTCTTGTGAGCGTTTAAGCTGTGCCAGCCATCTGGCCGAACGAATCAGGGCTTTTGACGGGACGCAGCCGGTATTAAGACAATCGCCGCCCATTTTATGTTTTTCAATCAAGGTCACTTTGGCTTTGACAGCCGCTGCGATATAAGCCGTGACCAGTCCGCCAGAACCGGCCCCTATCACAATGATATTATTATCGAAACGTTCCGGTTTTAACCACGGGTCGTAGATTTTTTTATTTTTTAAGGCTAGCACTATTTTTTGAGCCACCAACGGAAACAGTCCCAATAATACAAATGAGCCCAACAACCCTGGCGACACGATGCCGGACAGTGAGTCAAGTTTAGCCAACTGAGTGCCGGCATTGACATAGACCAGCGTGCCCGCCAGCATCCCGACCTGACTGACCCAATAAAATGTCCGCGTCTTTAACGCCGTTAACCCCATTGCCAGGTTAATGAGAAAAAAGGGAAACAAGGGTATCAAACGCAGCGTAAATAAGTAAAAGGCACCCTCACGGATAACGCCTTCATCAATTTCTTGCAAACGCGACCCAAAACGTGAGTTAACGGCCTCCCTAAACAAAAAACGCGCCGCCAGAAACGCTAATGTCGCGCCGATGGTAGAGGCAAAAGAGACGATCACCGTCCCCCAAAATAATCCAAACACCGCACCACCCGCTAACGTTAACACGGTAGCCCCCGGTAGCGACAAGCCGGTGACGGTAATATAGATCAGGCTATAAATAAAAATAGCCAGGCGAGGATGGGTAATACGGTAGGATTCAATAACAGCCTGCTTCGATTTTAAGGCCTCTAAAGTCAGATAGTGCTGGAGATCGAACATAAAAAAAGCCGCCAACAAAACGGCAATAACCACTAATAACAACGTTTTTGATACTTTCATGAGGCGCTCCCTGTTGATTCGAGTCATGGCTACGGTAACGCTATTATCCAAAAGCACCAGCCTGGATTTTTATGGAGTAATGGATGCTACGCAAGTCGGATAAAAATACCACGAAGACACCCATAACACGATGAAAAAATAGTTTGTTAATGCGCTTAAAATTAACGCTGACTCAATTTTTAAGTTTTTAATGCTGGATTCTGGTGAGACCGCTATAACAAGCAATAGATGTAGACCGGAATAAGGCCACCCAAGCGGTGCGCGTGGTTGCGTTTCTGGCGCACTTGTAGCGGATGCCGGAAACGCTTGTTCTCGCTTGCGCTCGAAAAGTCTTATTCCGGCCTGTCATAAAAAAGTCACTCCCCAATATTTAACTTATTTTTAAGTCATTACCCCACACGAAATCCTCTTTTTTAAAAACGCTAAAAAAGGCGTAAAAATTTACTTCCCCATCTTGAAAAATGGGGACTGAGGGTAATACTGCTACCTTAAAAATTTAATTATTGTTAATCAAACTGTTGCACATGCTTCGAGTCTTGGAATCATGAGCAGAGGATAAGATTTTGGACGGCGTTTTATGGCTCTTGCCGACATTCAGCTACCCATCCAAGATAAAAATGATTTAAAC
>CAIMDR010000184.1 GCA_903839795.1 uncultured Methylococcaceae bacterium
ATTTTAACGGTCATTCTTTCAGCCAAAAGGTCATGGGTTTAGGAGTTTCATCAGTGTCATCAAGATCTTTCCAGGAGAAACTGGTATGAAGCTCTGGATGTTTAACATAACCACGCTTATTCCAGAACTGATCTAAGGACACATAACTGGCCGGTCTGCGTGGATGATCGATGGGCCGTTCTACACAACAGAAAGTAATATGTTTAAAGCCTCCAAGATAATCCGCATGCGCTTCTCTTTGCTCAAAAAACTTCACACCTAAACCTAATCCTCGATATTCCTTATTCAAAACAGATTCGCTGCAATAAAAAACATCATCCAGATGGTAACCCTGCTCAATAAAAGGGCGCTTAAGCTCTTCCGTTTCAAACGTCATCGGCAATGCAGTAGAAGCCCCCACCACTTTATCGCCATCCAATGCTAAAACGATTACACTTTCGGGCGTATTGACATAGGTCTGAAGGTATTTTTCTTCATAATGATAATCCCCATCATACAAATAGGGAAAGTCACGAAATACTTCTATTCTAAGACGTGCAAGCTCTGGAATATATTGCACGAGCTCAGCACCACTGCATCTTTCAATGCGAATTTCTTTGGACATGGATTTATATCGGGCTAAATTAAAATGATCATTTTAGTTTAAGTGATAAATGAGACACAAGGCAAAATATACCTAAAAGGTTTATATTAACTCTTTCTTCTTAGTTATCCTGCTCAGGAAAGTAAGAAACAGCATAGCCAATGTTGCCCCCACAGTATCTGCAACCCAATCAAGAATATCTGGACTACGACCAACAACAAACGTTTGGTGCCATTCATCAGATAGGCCATATAAACTGCAAAAAATAATACTGGCAAAAACGACTATAATAGGCGTTCTAAAATAATGCCTAATAGCACGCCATATTAACAAAGCCATGATGAAATAAGCGCCAGCATGATAAAGCTTATCCTGATATTCAAACCATATTGGAGCAGGTAATGATGATTGATCAGAAAGAAAAAAAATAAACAAAAAATAGAGTCCCAGTATTAGAAAGTCTAGTGCTTTAATCATAGTGTAAGTCATGAAAAATATATTTGAATTCGCCGAAGCGTGTTTACATAATCCTGGTATTAACGAAAAACTAATCTGGACTCATCAAGCTTGGCAAGCAATGACGACAGGCAATTTAAATTTGCTATCAGAACACCCCGTGGCACCGATTGATCAAGTCTGCTTTCCTGACCTGCCGATTCTCTTAGCCCCGCGTGACATGCCAAAACGCAAGCTGGGCAGTCCTGAAGGCATTGCTGCTTTCTTTCACGCGATTGCTCACGTCGAGTTCGTAGCCATTTACTTAGCTTGGGATATACTTTATCGATTTAGAAAAATGCCGGATCAATTCTATCAGGATTGGCTACAAATTGCTGATGAAGAAGCGCAGCACTTTGAATTGATTAGATTACACTTGAAAGCCATGGGAATGAACTACGGTGACCTGCCGGCTCATCATGGCTTGTGGGATCATGCTAAAGATACCGCCGATGATTTATTAGCACGCTTAGCTATAGTGCCCCGCTGTATGGAGGCGCGTGGACTGGATGTTACTCCAGCCATTATTAAAAAATTTGAAAACATCAATGACACCGCGAGTGTCAAGCTATTAACCCGAATCCTTACCGATGAAGTGGGGCATGTAGAACGCG
>CAIMDR010000185.1 GCA_903839795.1 uncultured Methylococcaceae bacterium
TACTGAACGCAAAGGCCTTAAGCCCAAGCGATCCAAGCGTGCACCGACACGAATACCATCGTTAAAAATCAAGGCAGCGGGGCCGTCATTTTTTTCTTCATACAAACTAAAATATTCCAACATCGCACGAACAGGAGGCGACAAGGTGGTGTCGTTTTCCCACGCTGGCGGCATCATCGCCAAAACAGCCGTGACAATATCCATATCATCTTCATTAATTCGACGGGTCAGTGTTTGATCCAGACGACCGGAATCTGATTGTCCTTTAGGGAAAATAAGATGCTTGTTATGTTGTCTGGCAATCGCACTTTCACTTAAACGATTTTTCTTGTCTGTATTTAACTCACCATTGTGCGCCATATACCGAAAGGGCTGAGCCATCATGGTGGCTGGTGCGGTATTGGTAGAAAAGCGGGTATGAAAAAACAGCGTAGAGATTTCGTGATCGGTATCGTACAGATCTTTAAAATAAGGAATAACTTCAAACGAATTTAAGCGACCTTTGTAAACCTGGGTGCGTGAACTCATGGATAACGGGTAAAAACCAGTCAACTCAACACGGCTAAAACCTTCTACTTCAATATCCAGCAAAGCGGCCTGAATATGCTTTTCAAAGTCTTTATGAGACGCGTCTTTTAAACTATCCGGGCGACCAAATACACACTGTTTTATCGGTAACTGAGCCTTTACCGAGGCGGCATTAATAACATCAAGATCAACCGGGATAGTGCGCCACAGAATAATCGGCAAGTTAAAATCTTTAAAATGCCGTTCAATCAGCTCATTGGCAGCCGAATCAAAATGATCGTGATCTTCCGGAAAAAAGAAATTGGCAACGCCAAATTGACCGAGTTCGAGACTATCGATACCGGTTATTTTACGAAAAAAATTGAGGGATAAATCAATATTAACGCCTGCACCATCGCCTATACCTTCAGCACTCATACCGCCACGATGGGGAATGGTGCATAAAGCTTCATGGGATTTAACCAGCAAATCGTGAGTTTGTTTACTCTGTTTGTGAGTGATAAAACCCACACCACAGCTATCCTGCGATAAATCAGCGTTGTAAAGCATAGCGTTTTTATTACCTACTCGGGAATTTTTATTCATTTTCCAGACCGTACTCTCTTCATGTCGTTATGTGCAGCGTTTAGTGTCGGTTATATCAAGGGTCATCAGAATTATCTGCACCCGATTAACGCCTTAAATCACTGTGAAATTATTTAAAAATCACTTAATAAACCGGAGAATGTTAGCATGATCAAGCTAATTTGTCATTTAAGCACTGGAATTTGTTAAATTTAAAATAGAATAAATAACCTTTTTTTTATGTGTTTATCTGGCGATTCATGAGATCAATGAGTTTTAATTAAAGATAGGGCTACCAAGACGAGACAGTTTGAGGTTATCCGTTCGTGGAGGTGTCGAACCATGAACGACTTAACCGCTCACCCTTCGACAAGCTCAGGGCGAACGGTTAAGTCGCGACTATATCCCGCCCTAGTTGGTAGCCAAAGAAGCAAGAAATACAAAGTCACTAATAATTGCCTGAAATCGCCATTTTCACAAACTCTCATTAAAAGTCGGCACTAATCAGAATTACTTTAGGGCCCCTGAAGGATGCAGTAAATCTTTAGCTGTTTTACATTCGTTGCTCCAGTTTTTTTAGCCTGACTGAGGTACCCTCATATAAATAAAGATGTTTTCGTCATTAGGTTAGCTGTCTGCGCTCAGCTATGATTTGATAGACTATCCTGCATCACTTTTTAAAATCAATGAATAAAAACTTGAACATCGAGTTACAGGCAACAGCTGAAGCGGTTGCACGCCAGTTTTATAAATAAATAATTTCCTTGATAGCTTCTTTTATAACATTGGAAACCGAGGAACTTAAGGCTTTGTTTTCTAGGGCGAACTTAATGGAGTTGGCTTTTTCTGAATGCTCTTCTTGCACTATATAATTTTCAAGGGTTGATAAGGCGGTAAAACGAACGGCCTCAGACTCATCTTCCAAGGCGTCAATCAGTGCATGGAGAGTTGAGTCTTCCGGGGTATCAATTATCCCCAAGCTAAGTGCTGCGGCATTACGCACGTCGGATTCTTGATCAGTTATCAGCAGTTGCGTCAGTAATGTTTCGGATGCTTGGTTGGGATAGGCGCCTAATTGTTGGATGGCGGCAACCCGTTCTTCTTTTTGTTGGCTGTTAACGAGTTCAAGAGTTTTGCCAGGCTGCACGGGGTCAGCCGGCATTTCAGTCTTGAGAATATCCCGGGTTATTGGAGCGGTGTTATCATTGTTTGCCGGGAAGACAAAAGCTGATTTAAACGTACTGGCAACCACTGGATGCGTTTCTGTTTTCTTTGCTTGGGAGGCTTTAGTCGTTTGCAAAACGGGAGACTCTATCTTTCTGTTAAGTAGTATGAGACTGGTAATGCCAGTCAATAGAAATAACGTAACAAGCAGTTTTCGGGAAATAATCATAGTGGTTTTAAGTTTAAGTTTAAGTTTTTGCGAAAAGTCATGGCCAACATGACAACCCTAATAACCGTTAATAAAGGCGATTTAATTAGTAATTATTCAGTCCCCCTCTTTGAAAAAGAGGGGTTAGGGGAGATTTTATTAGATAAATCCCCCTCACTCCCCCTTTTTCAAAGGGGGAGAGCAA
>CAIMDR010000186.1 GCA_903839795.1 uncultured Methylococcaceae bacterium
AATTATCACGAAGGTCGGGGTGGCGACAGCGTAATCCCATACACATCAACTTAAAGATATTAATTCACCACGAAGACACGAAGTTCACGAAGAAAAACCAAAGAAAAATCTTGGTGTTCTTCGTGGTAAAATGTCTTAAGTTGATGCCTATGGGATGGTCTTATTCCGACCCTATACACATTAACTTAAAGATTTAATTCACCACGAAAACACGAAGTTCACGAAGAAAAACCAAAGAAAAATCTTCGTGTTCTTCGTGTCTTCGTGGTGAAATGTCTTAAGTATCTGTGTCGGGTTACGGCTAGCGCCTAACCCGATCTACTCCTCCTTGATTCTGCTTATTGCATGATAACGCTTTTTCTTTTTGCGCCCCAGTTTCCGGGTTTTGGATTAAATACACCCGCACACCGTTCGCCGCAAAAACGACAACAGCCAGATTCATCCAGATTCCATTCAGACAACTCGTACCAGTCACGGCCTATCAATAACTTACCGCAACTGTGACAATAAGTGCTGTCAGCCGACTTGTCATGTACATTGCCCACGTAGGCATAATGCACCCCGTTTTTTAAAGCGATTTGCCTTGCGAGTAATAAAGAGGCAATCGGCGTAGGCGGCTTATCAAGCATCTTCCAGTCAGGATGAAATGCCGAAAAATGCAGGGGCACATCCGCTCCCAAATTCTCAACCACCCATTGAGTCATGGCTTCCAGCTCTGCTTCCGAGTCGTTTTCACCTGGAATAATTAACGTTGTTAATTCCAGCCAAACCGAAGTTTCGTGTTTAATATATTTTAATGTTTCCAAAACAGGTTGCAAATGCCCGCCTGTAATCTGATGATAAAAACGTTCGGTAAAGGCTTTTAAATCAATGTTGGCGGCATCCATCCATTGATAAAATTCTGCTCTGGGTTCCTCGCAAACATAACCGGCAGAAACCGCCACTGATTTTATGCCAAGACTTCGGCAAGCTTTGGCGGTATCAAGCGCATATTCATGAAAAACTACCGGATCATTATACGTGTAGGCAACACTGTCACAACCATAGTCCAACGCAGCCTGAGCGATGGCATCAGGAGATGCCTTGCTCATCAGTGTATCCATTTCTCGCGACTTGCTGATATCCCAGTTCTGGCAAAACTTGCAGGCCAAATTACATCCCGCCGTACCAAAAGAAAATACGGGGGTTCCAGGTAAAAAATGGTTTAGCGGTTTCTTTTCGATAGGATCAATCGCAAAACCGCTGGAACGACCATAACTGGTCATAACCAGTTGATCATCCAGATTCTGCCTGACGAAGCACAGACCCCGCTGATCTTTATGCAACTTGCAAAATCTCGGGCAAAGATCACATTGAACGCGCCCATCATCTAGTTTATGCCAATAGTGGGTCTTCACTGTGTCATGGGTAATAAAAACAGTCATTGTCACTCTCCTCTGGAACCGTTAACAAATCATCTTGTCACAATCCGTTATTAACATGAAGTACCTGTCGCTTAACCAATAGATTATAATATTTATCATTGCTTTGCAAAGACCCCCCATTAATTTTTTACCCGGAAATAAAGGAGACGCTAATGAACAGACAACCCGCCGTGGCAGGCTCTTTTTATCCTGCCAATCCAATACAATTACATCAAATGCTGGACACTTATTTAAACGATGCTGACGCCGGTGAAAAAGTTCCCAAAGCCATCATCGCACCTCATGCCGGTTACATTTATTCAGGCCCGATTGCCGCAACGGCTTATGCCCGCTTAAAAAAAGCGCATAATCTGATTACCCGCGTGGTTATCATTGGCCCCTCCCATCGTGTCGCGTTTAGAGGCCTGGCTGTAAGCAAAGCACAAGCATTCATTACTCCGTTAGGTTCTATCACTGTCGACCAGGAAGCCGTAAAAACTATCGCCAAACTAGCCTTTGTCGATTACCTTGAAGAGGCGCACACTTACGAGCATAGCCTGGAAGTCCACTTGCCTTTTTTACAGGAAATGCTGGATGACTTCAAAATTGTACCCATTGTCGCGGGCGATGCCTCACCGGAACAAGTCAGTCAGGTTATCGATGCGCTGTGGGGCGGTGATGAAACCTTGATTGTTATCAGCTCTGACTTAAGTCATTATCACGATTATGCGGCCGCAAAAAAGCTCGACAAAAAAACCAGCGCAGTCATAGAACACCTTCAATATGAACAACTTGCAGATGAATCCGCCTGCGGTAAAGTACCCGTTAGTGGCTTGTTAAAACTGGCACGGGAAAAATCACTCACCATTAAAACAATCGACCTGCGTAACTCCGGCGATACCGCTGGCGATAAAAGCAGAGTTGTGGGGTATGGCGCTTATGTCATTGACTAAAGAACATCAACAACGCTTACTGGAGTTGGCAAAAAACTCTATCCGGCATGGCTTGCAAACAGGCAGACCCTTAAAAATTAATAGCGCCGATTTTCCGGATGAATTAACCGTCAAGCGTGCGACTTTTGTTACCCTGCAAAAACACCAGCAACTGCGTGGCTGTATTGGGATGTTGGAAGCCGTCAGACCATTGGCCGAAGATATTGCAGAAAACGCTTTTTTAGCGGCCTTTAAAGACCCCCGCTTTCCGCCACTGGCCGCTGAGGAACTTAATGAATTGGAAATTCACCTGTCCATACTGACGCCCTCAGAACCGGTTACCTTCACCTCGGAACAGGACTTAATAACCCAACTACAACCTGGAATAGACGGCTTAATAATGGAAGAAGGTCAACGACGAGGAACTTTCTTGCCCTCGGTTTGGGAGCAACTACCAGAACCTGAGCAGTTTTTGCAGCATTTAAAACAAAAAGCAGGATTACCGCAAGATTACTGGTCCGACACTATTAAGATTTATCGTTATCGAACTGAAATGATTGGTTGATTATCCATTAAGGCAACTGGCAATGAATAACCCCCCTATTTATAGTGGTAGGGTGCGCATCGCGCACCTAAAACCGCATCCACTAAACGGTTTTATTTGCACCACAAGCTATTATTTTTTCTACCTGTAGCCTATTGGGTTTCTTTTTCTGGCATGGTTGTGGTGCGCGATGCGCACCCTACTACTCAGCTAAACAGTAGTATTGCGAAACTTGGCGGATATTATTTATTGCGAGTTGCCTAATTGAAATTGGCTTCCAAATTAAGGTCGGGTACGCGAAAGACTTAAGCGTTACGCGACTCGGCGTTACGGCGAAAGCCTTTTCAGCACCTTGCTTTTCTTATCAAACCACAACAATCCGCTATTTTTTGGCACCTTGACAGAAAATGTGCCTTGTATATTGGAGTTGGACTATGATATCGTTCAATTTCAAATTACTCATTGATTACTTTTTAAGATCATCCGAGCTTCTATTTTGAATCTGGTTATTTTTGCTCTTACCTGTTCAAGTCATGTCTCTAATCGTTTTATCGGGCTTTACAACTAACTCGGTTACTTAAATAACTGAAGTGGAAAAATTAAAATGACAAATTACCGACTATTTTTATTAAGTTTCCTAACCGTTTCATGGTTTTTTCTAAGTGGTTTTAACAAACCTATTGATAACACTATGAGCGTTATAGAAACCCGGAAAACAG